>JAZNKN010000057.1:0-73796 GCA_045578625.1 Acutalibacteraceae bacterium
CGCGACCGCACCTCGCGGCGTCTGCTGCGCGACGTGCGCCGTCGGCTGAAGCACTGTTCACTGGAAATGGTACTGGACTCGGGTTATCTGCAGCCGTTTTTGGAGGGAAAGCGCCGCTCGGTATTCACGGGTGTGGACACCACCGAGCGCCCCGATACGCTGTGCGGCAAGATCGCGGAGGGGCGCATCGGCATACTGGTGGACGGCACGCCGTTCGCCTTGGTCACGCCGTATCTGTTTTCCGAGCATTTCCAGTCAATGGATGACTACACGCAGCATCCGCTGTACGCAAGCTTTATCCGCATTATCAAATACGTTTCCTTTTTCGTCAGCCTATTGCTGCCGGGGCTGTATGTAGCCATTGGCACACACCATGCGGAAATGCTGCCGTCGGTGTTTCTGTTATCCTTTATCAACTCCGACCGCTCCACACCGTTTTCGCTGACGGTGGAGGCGCTGCTGATTCATTTTGTGTTCGAGATCATGCGGGAGGCGGGTCTGCGATTTCCCAAATCGGTGGGTCACGCGGTCAGCATCGTCGGCGCGCTGGTCATCGGTGAATCGGCGGTGCGGGCGGGTCTGGTGAGCGCGCCGATGGTCATCGTAGTGGCATTGACCTCCATCAGCGCCTTCGTTATTCCGAGTCTGTACGGCAGCATCGCCACGCTGCGCTTTGCGTTTATCGTGCTGGGCGGTACGTTCGGCATCTACGGCGTGGCGTTGGGGACGTTACTGCTGCTCATCAGCGTTTGTTCGCTGAACGTTCACGGCATCCCGATCACCGCGCCGATCTCACCGTTCAGTCTCAAGGCGATGCGCGACGTGTTCATTCGCTCGGATTGGCGCGTGCTGTCACGCAAACGGTTTTTGGTACAAAACGTGGTCGGCTCACGCATCGCCGAGGGGGAGGAGGAACAGCCGCGTGCATAACGTCTCACGTATCAGCGGTGGGCAGCTGACAGCGCTGCTTCTGGCGAGCCGCTTGTCCAATTGCTTACTGCTGACCCCCGACAGTCTGGCGGGGATGACCCTCACCGACCGTCTGCTGTCCACGGTACTGGGTGGGGTGTTGCTGTTTTTGCTGTTTCTGCCCACGCTGCTCACGCTGCGCCGCACCCGCCGCCGCGGACTGATCGACAGCGCGTATCGGCACGCGCGGTGGCTGGGACGAACGGTTTGTGTCGGTTATCTGCTGCTGTGTCTGTTTATTCTGTGCCTCGATATCGTTCAGTTTTTTGATTTTGCCGAAAAAAGCATGAAAGCCGGATTTTCCGTCGAAGCGCTTACGGTGGCGATCGTGGCGGTGGCGTTTATCGCGTCCTTTTACGGCATTCAGGCGCTCGGGCGCACCGCTACACTGGTGGCGGCGTTTGCCGCGGTGTGTTTGTTGGTGTTCAGCGCCGCGCTGCTGCCGGAGATGCGCCTGCTTCACTTTTCACCCGCAGTGGGTGGCGGCTTTATGACGGTGCTGCGCCGTGCGGTACTGGAGCTGCCGCGCACTGCCGAGGTTGTGGCGATCGGGATGCTGTATCCGTATGTCGGAGGTTCACGCGCGGGTGCCGCCGTCGGCTTTTCGGCGCTTACCTCGCTGTTTACCGCACTGGTCAGTGTTACCGCGATGGGGGTCTTGGGTGATTTCGCCGTGCAGGTATCCTATCCCTATTACGCGGCGGTCAGCGCCGTACAGCTTGGCGTGTTTCAGCGGATGGATATTTTGGTGACCGCCGTGTGGCTCAGCACCTTTTTCGTACGCTTGACGCTGTTTTGTATGCTTTTTCTGGACGTATCCGGACGGCTGTTCGGTCGTCGGGCGCGCGTTCCGGCGGCACTCATCGCCACTGTGCTGCTCGGCGGGTTTACGCTGCTCATCAGCACCGGCTCGTTGGCCGGTTCGTGGCAGCTCGTCACAGCGATATACTGGTGGGTGTTGGGTGCGTTTTGTCTGGTGTTGCCGCCGATGCTGTGGCTGCTGACGCGTAAAAAACGGGGGGTGAAGCGATGAAACGGTGTGTGGCGGCGGCACTGACGCTTGTGCTGCTGTTGTCGGGCTGCCGCTCCGAAGCGGCGGTGGCGGAGCAGGTCATCGTTACCGGCCTCGGGATCGATCGGTGCGACGGTGAATACGTCTTGTCGATCCAAGCGGTGGAGGCGCTGAAAACGTCGGGCAGCTTGTCCGAGCAAAGTGATACCGCCACCGCGGTGTATACCGCGCAGGGAGCGTCGGTGGCGCAGGCGTTGCAGGCCTTTCTCAACGAGACCGGCAAAAGCACCTATATCCTGCAAAATCAGGTCATCGTTATCAGCTTGGAGCAATGCCGAGCGGAGTCGGTGTTTACCGCACTGGATTACTTTGTCCGCAATCAGGAAGGGCGCGCGCTGGTCGATCTGGTGGTGTGCCGCGGCGATCCTGCGGCATTGCTGGACATCACCACCGGCAGCGATGCCATTCCGGCGGAATACGTGTCACAGCTGCTGGAGGAGGGACAGCGGTGGGGACGATGTGTGGAGGCGCGGCTGCTGGATGCGGAACGCGCGTCGAGCGGGATGTACGATATTGCGCTGCCGATTCTGGAGGTGCGGGACGGCACGCCGCAGCTGTCGGGAACGGCGTTGTTCCGCGACGGTGAATTGGCGGGGGAACTGACGGTGCGAGAGACGACGGGCTTGCTGTTGGCCGACGACGCACCGGAATACTGTCTGTACACGCTGGATGATGTCACGCTCCGCTGCGAGGACATCCGCACACAGCTGACGGTACAGCCGCGGGGGAGCGGTTGGGCGTATCACTTTACAGTGAACGCCACGGTGCGGATGGTGGAGGAGGGAAAGGCGCTGTCCTCTGCCGACAAGCGGGCGTTGTTGAAGCGGTTGGAGGAGACCGTACAGGTGGATATGCAGGAGGTACTGACCAAGATCGTACACGGTTGCGGCAGTGATCCGTTGGGACTTGCACGGCACACCGCCGCGCAGTACCGTGGCGACGGTGTGACACAGCAGGCCGTGCGTGACGCATTGCCGCGCAGCCACTTTTCCGCTGTCGCCGATCTATCGCTGACCGACAGCGGATTTTTACAATAAACAAAGCGAGCCGGAACGGTATGTTCCGGCTCGGTTTATTATGGTATCAGATCTCATCCACACGGATCGTACGATCCAGTGTAAACGAATACAACAAGCATTCCCGCACCGGCAATCCCAACGCCTCGCCGAGCGATTGGCGATAAATGTTGAGCTGACCGGTGTAGCGGTCCAGCAGTTCTTCGGCGGTTTTGACACGATCGGTCTTGTAGTCCACGATGACCAGCTCGCCGTCCTCGTAGAACACGCAGTCAGCGATACCCTGCATTACCGTATACTCGCCATCCTCCTCGGCAAGCGCGGGGTCAAGCTGATACGCCGGGCGCAGGGCGGTGAAGGGGAATTCGCGCAGGCAGCGTGGGGAACGGCTCATCCGCTGATACAGTGCGCTGCCGAAGAATGCCCCCAGACGCTTGCGGTCGATCACCGCCGCCTGCGCCTCAGTCAACGCGCCGACAGACACCAGCCGCGCAAGCTCCTGCTCGGGATCGCTTGCCGCTCGTTCATAGTCGGCCAGCAGCATAAAGTGATGCATCGCCGTGCCGCGCTCGGCGGCGGTCAGGCCGGTTTTGCCGAGGAACGTCGGTGTTGCTGCAGCGACGAATTGCCGCTGCAATGCACCGTGCGGGGTCTGCGAGGCCGCCAGCTTGGCAGGGATCCGCGCCAGAGCGGCGTGCGGATATGCATAAGCAATGCGCTCGCGGATCGCAGCGATCATCGTCGGGTCGGCAGGAACCGGGGGTACGTCGCCGACCTCCTCGGCTTCGGCAAGCAGCTTCGGCTGCTCGATGCGGAACTGCCACGGGGTCTTGTTGTCCAGTATCGGCAGATCGTCACGCCCGATGAGCTTGCGCCATTCGGTAGCGTTCGGGTGACGCAGCAAAGCGGCTAACAGCCATTCGCCCATCGAATCAGCGGAGCGCACGGTGAAGGCGGGCAGCGCCTCCTGCTCGTCCAAGGCCGATGCCAACGAGGCCAACTTTTTACCCGCATCTCTCAGTGTCATACTCAGGCACAACTTTTCCCGCGCACGGGTCATAGCCACATACAGTACGCGCAACTCCTCGGCACAGCCCTCGTCGATGATCGCCATCGACAGTGCGCGGTGCGGCAGAGTAATATAGCGGTTGCAGGTATCAAGGTCGCGCCGCTTAATGCCCGCCCCCATATGGGAGTGCAGCAGCAGATCTTTTTTCAGATCCTCGCGGTTAAACTTGTGACCCAATCCCGCCAAGAATACTACCGGAAATTCCAAGCCCTTGGAACCGTGGATGGTCATAAAATGCACGGCGTCGCCGGCCTTGGCGGAGGCGGCACCCGACAGCTCCATGTCCTGCGCCTGGAGACGGTCGATATAGCGGATAAAGGCGGACAGACCGCGGAAGCCGCTTTGATCGAAGCGGCCGCATTCCTCCTGCAGCAGCTGCAGGTTGGCGCGGCGGCGGTCACCATCGGCACGGGCGTTCATCAGCTCGGGCAGGGCGGTATCCTCGTAGAGCCGCAGCAGCAGCCGATCCACCGTCAGCTGACAGGCGAGGATGCGATACCGTTCCAAAAATGCGACCGCATCGCGGCAGCGCTGCGCCAGCGTCGGATCCTCCACCAACGTGCGAGCAGCGGTGAGGGCGTTGTACAGAGCGGTATCCTTGCGGCAGATGCGCACGGCGGCCATATCGTCCGGTGTAAAGCCGCACAGCGGCGACATCAGCCACGCCGCCAGCGCCACGTCCTGCAAGGGATTGTCGATACATCGTAGCAGCGACAGTGCCAAGCGGATCTCGGCGGTGTTGAAGAATGCACCGGCATCGTCGGCAGCCACCGGGATACCGTGCTTTTCAAAGACCTTCAAAAACGCGGGGCGGCGGGAGCGTACCAGCACACAGCAATCGCCGTATCGCAGCGGGTGACGGTCACCCTCGCCACCGACCGGCAGCGTGCCGACCAGCTCCTTGATGCGGGCGGCAATGGCTTCGGCCTCCAGCACGTCGGCCTCTACCTTGTTATCGTCGGTCGGTGAGGTGTCCACAATGAGAAATTCCGGCTCGTGACCATTTGCAGGCGGGTATACGGCCGAGGGATCCAGCGCCTCGTTCTCGTCGTAGCGCATGCTGCTGATCTCCTCGCTCATCAGCTGACGGAATACGTAGTTGACGCTGTCGGTCACTTCCTCGCGGCTGCGGAAATTGTTTCCCAGCGTGATGGTGCCGGGGTAGTGTACCTTATCAAAGGTGGGATACGTCGCGCGCCGACGCAAAAACAGTTCGGGCATTGCCTGACGGAAGCCGTAGATGCTTTGCTTGACGTCGCCCACGAAGAACAGATTACCCTCCTTGCGGGACAGCGCGACGTACAGCGCATCCTGCAAGGCGTTGGTATCCTGATATTCGTCTACCAGGATCTCCTCGTAGTGCTCGGACAGCTCGCGAGCGAGCGGGGAGGGGGCGGGCAAGCCGTCCTTGTCGGTTGCGGACAGCAGATTCAGTGCATAATGCTCAATATCCGAGAAATCCAGCAGACGAGCTTCCTTTTTCTTTTCCAGGAAGCGGCGCGAGAACTGCCGCGTTACCTCGTACAGCACGGCGATCAGACGGCGCGTATCGCGCAGATCCTGACGGCATTCGGCATCGGTGCCGCACAGCAGCTCCGCTTGCTTGGAAATGATCTTATTCGCCTCGTCGCGCAGTGCCTTGACGCGGTCCTTTAGCCCCACGTCGGCCACATGCCTTCGACCTATCGCCGGAGCGGTATACGCGCGCAGCATTGTCAGCAGCGTGTCCCACGCGCCCGCATCGCATCGCTGTTTGGCGGTTTGGACGAAGGCAAGCGCGTCGGCGAGTGCTTCACCGTAATTGAGAGACAGCTTGGCCTCCATTTCGGACAGCGGCAGCGCCGTTTGGAGAAGCCGTTCGGCGCGGGAGAGGTTATCGGCCACGTGATGCAGCACGCAGCGTCCCCAGGTACTCTCGGCGATGGTGGTTGGTTCCTCATACACCGTCTCTTTTTCGGCCAGCCATTTCTCCGGATCGGGATGCGGCTGCAGGAAGTTATACAGACGGTCCACCGTGTCGATCAGCAGGTTATCGCTGCGGCTGTCGCTGAGCATTGAGGCAAGCTCCTTGAAATCGGGGTCGCCCGCGGCATAGAATTCGCCAAGTACCTCGGTCATTGCTTCGTGCTTTAGCAGTGCCAGTTGCTGTGCGTCGCCCACGCGGAATTGAGGTGGTATCTCTAAGAGGTGGAAATTTTCACGTACCAGTTGGCCGCAGAAGCTGTCCACCGTTTCGATGGCGGCACGTGGCAACAGCAGCTGTTGCCGTTGCAGGTGCAGATCGTTCGGATCGGCGGCGATCAGCTTGGACAGTTCACTTGCCAAACGCTGCTTCATCTCGGCCGCGGCGGCGCGGGTGAAGGTAACGACCAACAGACGGTCGATGTCGACCGGATGTTCGTTATCGGTAATGCGGGTGATGATGCGTTGCACCAGCACCGAGGTCTTACCTGAGCCGGCGGCGGCGGAAACGAGCAGCGTGCCGCCGTGTGAGTTGATACACTGCTGTTGTGCAGGTGTCCAGGTGCGCTCACTCATTCTGCCGTCACCTCCTCGTCCTGCTCCAATTCCGCTAACGCATCCTGCAGCGAAAGCTTGGCGATGGTATGCAGAGGATCCTGATCCTCACGGCCGCAGATGTCGCGGAAATCGCAATACCGGCACGGACTTCTTTTCGCCATCTGGGTGGGTGAGGTGTCGTATTTGACCTTGGGGAGAGCGGCAATATCGCCGCTGTGGAGCTGCTGCACCATTGCGGTCAGCAGCTTTTGAATGTGCCGCTGAATACGGCCGAACTGCTCCAGCGTGGCAAGGCTGGAGCTTTTCTTCATCGTACCGTTCTTGGTCAATCCTGCCGGAATAAACAGTCCGCGCAGTTCCGGCTCCATAGCACGCAGCACGTCCGGGTCATCCAGCAGCAGACCGTTGGTCACCATCGCCGCCATCCGTTCGTTCTCCATCGTTTCGCACGATGCATCGCGCTCCACTTGGATCACCGGGATCTTGGCGGGCAGATACAGCACGCCGGCCGGGGTAATTTCACCGTAACGCGCCCGCCCGTTCTCTGCAAGGGAGAACAGGTAGATCAACATTTGCAGATTGATGCCTTCCAGCACGTCTGCCAGTTCAAATTCTTTTTTACCGGTCTTGTAGTCCAGCACGCGCAGATAGGTCTTGTCGCCGTCGCAGTAGGCATCCACGCGGTCAACCGTGCCGCACACGCGAATGGAGGTGCCGTCCGGCAGGGTCAGTACCCACGCCGGCAGGCCGCCTTGGTCGGGGCGGCCGATGGGCAGCTCGTAGTCGACCGGTTGGAAACGGCTTTCCCGCAGCTCACAGATCACCCGCCACAGCAGATGGTCACACAGCAGGATCAGGCGACCGATGAGCGCTTGAAAATGCGCATCCTGCTTGTCCTGCTCGCCGATATGGGTCTCCACGTATTGCAGCACGGTGCGACGTGCATCGTCGGCGACGGTCTCGCGCGACAGCGCGTTCAGATCGCTGCTGCAGTAGTCGGGCAGCAGCTCCTGCATCACAAAATGCACCAACGTACCGGCCTCGGCGGGATCCATTTCCGCCGCGCGGCGCGGGGTGAGGGCCAGACCCTTTTTGCAGAAATACGAGAAGCGGCATTTGTGGAACACCTCCACCTGCGAGGGGGAGAGTACCAGATGCTCGCCGAACAGACGGCGAGCCACCGCGGGATCGCGGAAAGCAAATGCCTCGTCCGCGCGGTCCATCGCCTCCAGCCGTTTGTCGTAGCCGGGAAGCGACGCAAACACCTCGCGGTACG
This sequence comes from Acutalibacteraceae bacterium, assembly GCA_045578625.1. Lineage (GTDB taxonomy): Bacteria > Bacillota > Clostridia > Oscillospirales > Acutalibacteraceae > RGIG3009. The sequence continues at coordinate 7,923 of JAZNKN010000057.1, forward strand.
CGGAGGCGGCCGGCGTGTTGTCGCGGTAGCGGGTCGCCAGAGCGGCAAACGCGTCGGTCTCGGATTCGCTGTCCACACCGTCGCGGTGTTGTGCGACACCGACGGCGTGTTTCGGGATCAACCGGTCGATATTGTCCACCAGTGTGGAGGGGTGCATTGCTTCGCCGTTCTGGTGACGTACGTAGGTCATGATCAGCCGCTTGGACGGCGCGGCGACGGCGGCATAGGCATAAAACCGCTCGGCCGCGGTCTCCCAATCGGCATCGTCCGCGATCGGCAGACCGGCAGCAAGCAGCTGCTTGCGTTCATGATCGGTCAGCATACCGCCGCCCGACGGATAGGCAGGGAACACACCCTCGTTTGCCCCCAACACGATGACCGTGTGAGGCTGCGCATAACGGATGCGATCGGCAGCGCCGATGACGACACCGTCTAGCCCCTGCGGGATGCTGCCGAGATCGTCCGAGGCGGCCGCCAAATGAAACAGCTCGGCAAAGCGAGCCACCGGCAGACGGGTGTTCGCCAATGCGGCGGCGAACTTGTCCAACAATGCGACGACATACTCCCACAGACGTTCCTGATGGTCGGCCAGCGCGTGCTCCTTCGCCGCGTCCAGCTGTGCCACGCGGAATTTTACCATACGCGGCACGCGGGCAGCTTTGAGATACAGAAATACCGACTCCGCGAACTCGCGGCCGGTGATATGGCCGCCGAGCCGTTGCTTGAGCTGCTCCAACGGAGCGATCAGCCGACGGCGCAGGCAATTGAGATAGGCGAGCTGCCGCTGAGCCTTGGTATCCATCTCGGCGGTCAGCCCATCGGGATGCAGGTCAAAAGGGGCGGTCCACATCCGTCCGCGGATGTTGCGGACAAACACGTAGTTTTCCAGCCGCGATGCGGAGGTGGTGGAAAAGCCCGTAAGGCCGGTCTTGACCAACCGCAGCACGTCGTCGCTGTTCCAACCGTTGCAGACCGCCGCCAAGGCGGACTCCACCAGGGTGATGAGCGGCTGCGTCAGCACCGGCTCGCGGTAGTCGCGGCAGCAGGGGAGACCCTCGCGGCGCAACGCGCTGTCCAACAGATCGGTGTAGACGGAAATATCGCGAGCGACGACAGTGAAGTCGCGGCAGTAGCCGCCTTCTTCACGCAGCAGCCGACGGATGAGACGAGCCGCATAGCGGCATTCCTCGGCATGGTCGGTGCAAGCGGTGACGCAGATCGCGTCGGTGGGTTCGTCAAATGGAATACCGTCCGGAGCAAAGCAGCCTGCCTCCAATGCCGCCAACGCCGGATCGGCGGTACGGCGATTTTGCGTCAGGTGGCGTACCGCTGCTACCTTGACGTGGTTACGATACGCGGCATCACGCAGCTGTGCGGCGGTGCGGATGGCGGTGGCAAAGCGATCCAGTGTCTGTCCCTCGCGCACGGTGATATTCTCGGCACAGAGGGTGACGGTGAGAGTATCGGCCCGCGGCATCAGCCGCTCCAACACCAGGAGCTCCTGCTGCGTGAAGCCCTTGAAGCCGTCCACGTAAACCAGAGCGCCGTCAAACAGGCGACTTTCCGGTAGCCGCTTGGCCAGCACGGTCAGGTCATCCTGCGGATCTACCAGCGAGGCTTGCGCTACCAATGCCTCATAGGCGGTGAACATCAGCGCCAGCTCGGTCAGTTTGCTTTTCAGCAGACCGTTCGGCAGGGATGCCGCCGTTTCCTCCAACAACTGCGGGGAGATGGCGCATTGCTTGCATTCCGACAGCATCCCCAACACCGAGCGGAGATATTCAGGGTCGTCAATGTGACGGCGGTATAGGGTCAGCGAGTCCGCAACGCTGTGCAGCGCCTCGCTCATCAGCAGCAATGACAGCGTGGCATCCATCCGTCGGCCGGCATTGCCGCCGAGCTCGCGGAATACGATGTCCGCCATCCGCGTAAAACTCAGCACCTGCACACGCTGAGACAGCACCGGTCCCAATTCCTCCAGCAAGCGGCGCTCGCTGGCAAACGAGGCCTGCTCGGGCACCAGCAAAAACAGCGGCATCTCACCGAGGGTGCGTTCTTTTAACTCCTGATACATGGCGCAGGTCTTTCCTGAACCGGACCGTCCGGTAATAAGCTGCAGCATCGTGACCCTCCTTTCCATTATATAATACACTTTTTATTGTATCAAAAACGGCGGTGCAAATCAACTAAAATTGTAATATCCCGTCGAGTGCCAAGAAAGTTTCCGCAGACGGTTGACAAACGGATGGAAAATGGTGTAAACTACAAGTGGTTATCTACTAAGGCATTGCTCTTGAACACTATTGACAAGGAGTTGGATTTTTGTGAAAAAGATCATTTCTCTGGCTGCCGCGTGCTTGCTGCTCGTCGGTATGATGGCGTTTGCCGGCTTCTCGGCTTCCGCTGCCACTCCCAAAGAGGAGATCGTTGCTGCTGTTAAGGCGAATATGCCTGACAAGTATGAGGCTCAGTACATCCCCACGCTGGAGAACGTCTTGAGCCAGATCGACGTCACCGCTGAGCAGGCGGAGGAGGTCATCGGCTATGTTGAGGCTGCCAAGGCTGCTATCGAGTCCGATAAGGGCGGCTCTCTGTCTGACTATTCTCAGGCGGAAATCCGCGCTGTTCTGGACAATTTCGACAAGGCTTGCACCGCTCTGGGTCTGACCTACGAGATCGTGGATGCCGAGAATCCGGCCCACAAGGCCGATGTCGAGTGCATCATCTATCTTGAGGACGGCACCAAGATCGGTTCCGTTGATGGTGACGGCGTGAAGAAGACCGACGTGGCGGAGACCAACACTATGCTGATGGTCCTGTTCGGTGCGTTCGTCGCTGTGACTGCCGGCGCTGCTGTGTACGGCAAGAAGCTGGTCGCTTCCCGCTGATCGTCGAAATATGATGAAACGTGTCTTTACGGCACTGAGAAAAAGCCCTTTCTACAAGGGCTTTTTCTTGTTATTGCCCTATGTTTTATGCGTAGCCATTGTGTTCAGCGGTGTCATACTACTGTATCGCGAGGTCATTGCGCCATCGCCGTATTTCCGCACGCTGTTCACGGGGAACATGAGCAGCACGAGCACGGATAACAGCGGCGATACCGAGCCGGTCACCAGACCGGAGGACGTGGAACCGGACCCGGGTCATATCCCTGTCATCCCTTTCGAAAGTCAGTGGGCTACGCTCACGGTGGACGGTTGGGAGGAGACCGAGATCCCCGTCTTTTTCGGTGACAGTACGGCGATCCTGAAACAGGGTGCCGGTATGTGGTTTAATTCGCGCTTTTGCGGGCAGGGCGGCAAGACGGTTCTCTCCGCTCACGTGACTCGCCATTTTTACGAGATCGAGGACACCGAGGTCGGCACGCTCATCACGATGGATACCGTGTACGGTAAGTATGTGTATCAGGTCTCGGAGATCAAGGTGTTCAACTATCGAGATAATTCGCTCATCAAGCAAGATGACAGTAAAAACACCTTGGTTATGTACACCTGCTATCCCCGTGAGAACGGCTATCGTACTAAGACGGAGCGTATCGCCTTGATCTGCACGATGGTCAGCGGAAAGGAGTGGGCGACCTATGGCTAAACGTGTACTGCTTTCCGTTTCCCGCTCGGTGCTGTTTGTGCTGCTGATGCTGTCGTTCACCATCACACTGCTGCTGTTCTGTCTGCTGCATATCGTACTGTCCGATACGGTGTACCGTAGTATGCCGGAGGACGAGACGTTCGTTTCCGAGATGACCGAAATCGTACTCAAGGACCTGGAAGACGACGTGTGTGAGTTCTACGGCTTCCCGTATGAAGTCCTCCGCACCGCCGTCACCCCCGAATGGGTAAAGGAGTTGTCCCGACAGTATACCGGGTCGCTGTATGCGGCCACGGTGGGTGGTGGTGAGGTTGCCGCACCGCCGATAGATTCCGACGCGTATTATCGGGTCATTTTAGACTTCTTCAACGATCTACCCGCCGAGGAGCGGATGGAGAACCCCGAAGAGGAAGCAAGGCTGCTTGCCGAGGAATGCGCGGCAAGCACGGCGCAGGTGCTGCAAAGCGGTCTGGTGGAGCGCGTCATTCCGCCCGCGCACCGCTACATATACGGCAATGCCACCGTCAAATTTGCGGCGGGGCTGTTCTTCCCGATGGTAGGTGTCACGGCACTGCTGTCGCTGCTCAGCCTGCTGTGGTTCGGCAGCACGTGGCGTCAGCGTCTGTATGCCACGGCGGGATCGCTGTTCCTGGGTAGTACGCTGCTTGCCGTGCCGCTGTGGTTGATTCGGCGGTATGATCTGGCAGGCAATCTGGCGATCGGTGCGAAAACGCCGCTCAAGCTGTACGTGGACGGTATTCTGAACGGTCTGGTCGAGCGTATGACCACCGTGGCCGTTTGGGTGTTTGCGGTGTGTGCCGCGTTGTTGCTTGTTTCTGTGGTGGCGGCCGTGTGGCCGTCCGAGAAGTCTAAGGGAAAAACCCCCATGAAGATCCTTTGCATCGGCAATAGCTTTTCACAGGATGCCACCCGCTATCTGGAGGGTATGGCAGGAGGCGAGTTGTATGTCCGCAACTGCTATATCGGCGGCTGCAGTCTGCAACGGCACTGCGATAATATTGAGGCGGACGCCGCGACGTACGATTACGAGAAAGAGGGCGTTGCCATCGAGCCGCAGGTCGCTTTGTCGGATGCGCTCACCCGCGAATCGTGGGATTGGGTGACGGTACAGCAGGTCAGCCACCAGTCCGGCAAGCCGGAATCGTATGAGCCGTGCCTGACCCAGTTGCTCGCCTACATCCGCGAGAAATGCCCGGGGGCGAAGATCGCGCTCCATCGTACGTGGGCGTACGAGACCGGCTCGGAGCATCCCGGCTTTGTGAATTACGACAACGACCGCGACGTGATGTTTGATGCCATTTTGGAGGCTACCGAGCAGGCGGCTGCGGCGCACGACCTGCCCATCATTCGCGCCGGTGACGCGGTGCAGGAAGCCGGCAAACTGCCGGCGTTCGATGCTGCGGTGGGCGGTCAGTCGCTATATCGCGATATGTTCCACATGCACCTGATATATGGTCGCTATCTGGTGGCACTGCGCTGGTATACGTTCTTTACCGGCAAGAGTGCCAAGACGGTGACCTTGGTTCCGGACGGTGCCGATGAAGCATTGCTGGACAAGCTCAAAGAGATCGCAGGGTAAAACACAAGAGAGGACTTGCCACGGCCGTGGCAATTCCTCTCTTTTTTATGCCAGTATGTAGTACAGCGTGATGTGCAACGCGATGATCGCGGGCAACCCCAGCATAAAGCGTTTGTGCTTGGTCTTGTGGCGGAGCAGCAGCATCGTCAGGTACATTGCCAACGAGCCGCCGAGCAGCGCCAGAATGAAAAATAACTGTTCCGGTACGCGTCGCCGCCGACCGCCGGCAATGCACTTGTCGTACACGGTCAGCAGAACCGACAGACCGTAGACGACCAACAAAGCAATTTCCAAGGGCTTCATATACTACCTCACTCTTGTTTCCGTATTGTTGTTACAGATGATGTGTGTTTTGCGTCCGTGAGCCCGCAAAGCTGACCGCGGCTCGCGAAACGTCTTAGTTTTTTGCAAAAATACCGTACACCGACAGGTCGATGCGGCCGTTCTCGTCAAACACGATGCCCTCGGCCTCCAGCATGGCTCGCTGCATACCCTCACCGCCGAAAGCGAAGCCGGGTGCGGGCTCGCCGAAACGGTTGACGACCCGATGGCAGGGGATGACTCCCGGCTGCGGGTTGACGTGCAGCGCATACCCGACCACGCGCGCCCACCGCGGATTGCCCGCGAGCATGGCGACCATACCGTACGTGGCGACCCGCCCTGCCGGAATGGTGCGGACGACCTCATAAATGCGCTCAAATACCGACCCGCTCATCGAAACACGCCCTTTCACCTTTAGTATACCATAAATTGTTGCTGTTTTTCAATGGTATATCGCTCGCGCTGATATACAGCGATATACCATCCGTTCCGCAAGGAACGCATCACTCAAAAAAGTCTCTTTTGTCCGGCAGACAAATCAGGTCTTAGAAGAATTAAAATGAAATATCCTTCGGATGTGAAATAACGACCTGTGGTCATTGTGAAATATTCGGTGTTCCACCGAATGTGAAATAAAATAAATCCACCCACGCCCGCAGGCACTTCACTTGCCGAAGGCATACTTCACGCACCGAAGGTGTGCTTATCGTGCCGCAAGGCACACTTAGTTGAAAAGAACCCACATTTGTCTACGACAAATGTGGGTTCTTTTCTGGAGCGAGAGACGGGAATCGAACCCGCACGGTCAGCTTGGGAAGCTGAAGTTCTACCACTAAACTACTCCCGCATCTGGTAACAGTGGTATCATACCACACTCACTTTTCAAAATCAAGAGCCTTTTTTGTCGCTTCCCGCCGCAAAAAGCAGGCAGCCGATACGGCTGCCTGCTACTGAAATTTAATCCTCGGTTATTTCAAACAGTTCATTGGGGTTGCAATGCAAAAGCAGACAGATGGTCTCAATATTCTCATAGCGAATGGATTTTGTGCGGTTATTTACCATGTTATTAAAGTTTTGATAACTCATTCCCAACTGCTTGTATAACCAATATTTACTTTTCCCCTCACGTTCCAACAGCTCCAACACACGTAATTTAATCATAAGATATCTCTCCATTAGTTATTGTTTTTATATGGATGATATCCTATTCTTGGGCTTTACATATAGACTAATACATTATATAATGAATAAATACACTATGGAGGGGGAGCATATGGAGCAGAAAACGTGTTGTTTTGCCGGACATCGTCGGTTACCGATAGAGGAGATTCCATATATCAAGGAGAGGCTAAAGCAAGAAATCGAAGCGATGGTTTTATTGGGGGTGACGATCTTTCTTTCGGGAGGTGCTGCGGGATTTGATATGCTGGCAGCAGAAGTTGTAAATTCGCTTAAGCAAACCTATCCGCAGCTCCGCTTGATCTTTGTGCTTCCTTATGAGAAAGCCGAGACTAAAATACATGGCTTTCAAGCGGATGGGGATGTGGTTCTTTCGGTGAACTATTACCGTGGTTGCATGCATACTCGCAACCGATTTATGGTTGATCATTCGGCGTGGTGTATTGCCTATTTAAGAGCCGATTCGGGCGGTACAAAATATACGGTAGATCTGGCAAAAAAGAAAGGAATAAAACTGATACAAATATGAAAGCAGGCAGCCGATACGGCTGCCTGCCTTTGTGTGTAACGGAAATCTTATTCCGCGACCTCGTCCTTTTCCTTGGACAGGATCTGGTTGATGATGATGCCCAGGATCAGCGCGGTAGCGATCGAGGTGATCGTGACCTTGCCGAAGGTGAGGGACAGACCGCCGACACCGGCGATCAGGATGGCTGAAGCGGTGAACAGGTTGCGGTTCTTGTTCAGATCGACCTGCTGCAGCATCTTCAGACCGGAGACGGCGATGAAGCCGTACAGCGCCATGCACACGCCGCCCATAACGCAGGAGGGAATGGAGTTGACGAACGCAACAAAGGGCGACAGGAAGGAGATCAGGATCGCACCGATCGCGGCAAATGCGATGGTGACGACCGAGGCGTTGCGGGTGATGGCCACGCAAGCGACCGATTCACCGTAGGTGGTGTTGGGGCAGCCGCCGAAGAACGCGCCCACCATCGAGCCGACACCGTCACCCAGCAGGGTGCGGGACAGGCCGGGATCCTCAAGCAGATCCTTGCCGATGATGGAGGAGATGTTCTTGTGGTCAGCCACGTGCTCCGCAAACACAACGAACGCGACCGGCAGATACGCCACGGCAATGGTGCCGACGTATTCCCAGTTCCACTCCTTCAAGCCGCCGATCGCGGTCAGGAAGGTAAAGGACGGCATATCGATGAAGGAAGAAAGCTTCACGCCGTCAGCAAACAGAGCAGTGAAGGGGGAATAATCGATGATTACCAAAGCTGCATTGCCGGTCAGATTGCCGATGATCGCAAAGATCGAAGCGGCAGCATAGCCGGACAGGATGCCGATGATGAAAGGAATTAACTTTGCGAACTTCTTGCCGTAGGTAGAGCAGATCGTGGTGACGGCGAGTGTGATCAAACCGCAGATCAGTGCAACATATACCGAACCGTGATTGGCGGAAAGCGATTTTGTGCCATCCTCATTGACGGTAACGGAAATGTCAGAGCGGATTTTTTCGGCAGGGATCGGCTTGGTCAGATCAACACCTTTTTCAACGACCAGATAGGTGCTTTCGCTGTTCTTAGTGGTCAAGTCGTAGGAGCCGTTATCCTCGTCGACAACATAATCCACCGAGTCGATAGCAACGACCTGAAAATCATTCACATCATAGGCGGTGACCTTGTTGGTTTTCTGCAGATCGCCAATGGCGTTACCTGCCAGCGACAGACCGATGATGGCAACCGTGGGGCCGATAACGACAGCGGGCATCAGCTTGTTGAGCCAGCCCACGCCGACCGTCTTGACCAGGATGGCGATGACCACGTACACCAGACCGGCGAAGATGGCACCGATGATCAGGCCTAGATGGCCGAGGCTCATGGAGACACCGCCGGCGAACGCCGCGGCCATCGAGCCGAGAAATGCGAAGGACGAGCCGAGGAACACGGGGCTGCGGAACTTGGTGAACAGCTGGTACACGAAGGTACCGCAACCGGCACCGAACAGCGCCGCGGCAGGTTCCATACCGTTGCCGATGATGACCGGCACGACCAGCGTGGCCGCCATGATCGCCAGCAGCTGCTGGATGGCAAACACGATAGTCTGCCCGAACTTGGGTTTGTCTTTGACGTCATAGATCAGGTTCATGCTTTTTCCTCCTACATTAAAACACTTTATGAATGAAGGCGTACGCCTTAATTCCCACTGTACAGAAACACGCCGGTCTCCTCGTCCACCGGCGGCAGTTTCACCGACACCCGCTCGGAATGGGCGGTGGGGATGCTCTTGCCGACGTAGTCGGCGCGGATGGGCAGCTCGCGGTGGCCGCGGTCAATGAGGATCGCCAACTGAATAGCCCGCGGGCGTCCCAACGTGAAGATCGCTTCGATGGCGGCGCGCACGGTGCGTCCCGTGAACAGCACGTCGTCCACCAGTACCACCTTTTTGCCTACAATATCAAACGGCAGCACCGGCGGCTCGACGACCGGCACGGTTTCCTCGCCGTCCAGATCATCGCGATACAAACGGATATCCAGCTCGCCACAGGGGACCTGTACACCCTCAATACGTTCAATATTCGCCTGCAGACGGCGCGCCAGCGGCTCACCGCGACGGCGGATCCCCACCAGACACAGATCGCTGACGCCCTTGTTCTTTTCGGTGATCTCGTGCGCCATACGCATCAGCGTACGGGTGGTGGTAGCCTCATCCATTAGGACAGCTTTGAGTATCTCCATAATTGCTCCCTCAAGAAAAAATGACCTTGTCGCAGTGGCCGACAAGATCATAATATGACACCTATTGACACCCTCTTGTCGGCATCGCAGTACCGCTTGTTAAAGATGGCTTCGTTCTCATTGATTGTAGCAGTTTTTTGATGCGTTGTAAAGGGTTTTTCACAATTTTGTCGAACCGTGTCCGACACGCTTGCAGAAGTCTGAAATTTGTGATACCATACTGGAAGTGAGGATATAAAAAGGGGAGTAAGAATGAAACGAGTATTTTTGATCGTACTGGATTCTTGCGGGATCGGTGCGCTGCCGGATGCCGCCGCGTTTGGAGACAGCGGCACTCACACGCTGCGCCGCATCGCCGCCTCCGAGCGCTTTGACGCGCGCAACCTGTGCGCTCTGGGTCTCGGCAATATCGAAGGTATGGCGTTCTTGCCGCAGACCGACACGCCCGAAGCGGCAGTCGGCCGCATGGCAGAGCGCTCCAACGGCAAGGATACCACCATCGGTCATTGGGAGATCGCCGGCGTGGTGTCGAAAAAGCCACTGCCCACCTATCCGCAGGGCTTTCCGGACGAGCTGTTGCAGGAGTTTTCTCGTCTTACCGGTCGGGGCTGGCTGTGTAATCAGCCCTATTCCGGTACCGACGTCATCCGCGATTACGGCGCGCAGCATTGCGAGACGGGCGATCTCATCGTCTACACCTCGGCGGACAGCGTGTTTCAGGTCGCGGCGCACGAGGAGCTTGTCCCTCTGGAGGAGCTGTATGAGGCGTGCCGCATCGCCCGCCGTTTGTTGGTCGGCGAACACGCGGTAGGCCGCGTCATTGCGCGCCCCTTTGTCGGTGTGGCACCGCAGTTCACCCGCACCGCCAACCGTCGGGACTTTTCGGTTCTCCCGCCGAGCAAGACGCTGCTGGACGCGGTGTCCGCAGCGGGCAAAACGGTGTGGACGGTCGGCAAGATCTCGGATATTTTTGCCGGTCAGGGCATCACGCACAGTGTCCCCACCCACGGTAACACCGAAGGACTTGGTGAGATCCTGCGTGCGGTCGAGGCGGACTTTGAGGGGCTGTGCTTCATCAATCTGGTGGATTTTGATATGCTGTACGGTCACCGCCAGGACGTGGACGGCTACGCCGCCGCGTTTGCGGAGTTTGACCGCTTTGTACCGCAGCTGCTGTCGCGTCTCGGTGAGGACGACGTGCTGATGATCACCGCCGACCACGGTTGCGATCCGGGTGACGAAAGCACCGACCACACCCGCGAATACGTGCCGCTGCTCGTATACGGTGACGCGGTGCGTCCGGTGCCGCTCGGCACGCGCAACACCTTTGCGGATATTGCCGCCACTGTGGCGGAACTGCTGGACGTGCCGTTTGATTGCGTCGGGCAAAGCTTTTGGAACACGATCGGGGAGGCGAAGAAATGACACGTGAACAGCTTTGTGCCGCGGCAGTAGCGGCACGCAACACGGCGTATGCGCCGTATTCTGGTTGCCTGGTTGGTGCAGCGCTACTGACCGTGTCGGGCGCGGTGTACACCGGCAGTAACGTGGAAAACGCGTCGTACGGGGCAACGCTGTGCGCCGAGCGCACGGCGATCGTCAAAGCGGTCAGCGAGGGCGAGCGTCAGTTTACAATGCTGGCGATCGCGGGGGGCAAGGGCGAGCAACTCGATGGGGGCTTCCCGCCTTGCGGAATGTGCCGTCAGGTGTTGGCGGAGTTTTGCGCTCCCGACCTACCGGTACTGGTCGTCACCGGCGCGGATACCTACACGGAATACACCTTGGCACAGCTGCTGCCGTATTCCTTCACGGCCGACAATCTCTGATCACGCATAAACACACGTCCCACCTCATATTTTGCAGTAAGTAAGCTGTGGAATATGGGGTGGGACGATTGTTATTGGTCATCAAAAAACGGTGGGTCGCGGTGATCGCCGTATGTACCGCAGTGCTTGTCTGCGTGCCGTACCTGCTGACGCGGAATACCGCGCTCGACGCGGCATCGTCGAATTGGGGACTCGGCTTTCACGAAAACGGAAAAACACCGACCGGCAACGCCGATGCGGCCTTTCTTGCCAAGTATCACGCCTACTACGTCGGCGACACCGACGAGAAGGTGATCTATCTTACCTTCGATGCGGGATACGAAAACGGCTACACCGCTCCGATCTTGGACGCGCTGAAAAAGCACAAGGTCCCGGCGACTTTTTTTCTCGTCAAGAATTATCTGGACACCGCACCGGAATTGGTAAAACGGATGGCGGCGGAGGGGCATACTGTCGCTAATCACACCGCCTCGCATCCCGATATGTCCCGCATTGCCGATAAGGCGGCATTCCAAAAGGAACTCACCGATCTGGAAGCGGCGTATCGGGAGATCACCGGTCAGGAGATGGTCAAATTCTACCGCCCGCCGCAGGGGAAATTCAGCGAGCAGAACCTGCAAATGGCATCGGAGATGGGCTACCACACCTTTTTCTGGAGCTTAGCGTACGTGGATTGGTACGTGGACCGTCAGCCGACGCGAGAGGAAGCGCTGCAAAAGTTGACCACGCGCATCCATCCCGGCGCGATCGTGCTGCTGCACAGCACCTCCGCCACCAACGCCGCGGTACTGGATGAGCTGCTGACAAAATGGGAGGAGATGGGCTACCGCTTCGCCTCGCTGCAATCGCTGGTGACCTGACCGAAAAAAGGGGTGTGGATATGCCTCCACACCCCGTCCGCCGTCATATACTGAACTAAAACCCGACGGAAGGGACGGATCACCATGACGGAAACGGTCTTTTATGTTGCCGGTCTGCTGTTGGCGGTATACGGTGCGGGGGAGCTGCTGTGGCGCATCGTCGGTCGCCTGTTCGCTTTTGAAGAGGAGGAGCGGGTGTATCTGTTGGTGCCGATGAGCGGCGAGCGCAGCGACGCGGAATATCAGGTGCGGCGCGCGCGTCTGCTGTGCCGCGGCGGTGCGGTGCAGCCGGTCTTATTGGATGACGGGCTGACACCGCAAAGCGCCGCACTGACCCGTGAGATCTGCGAAAAGCTGAACGCGGACTTCGTCGATAAAAAAGAATGGCAGGAAATCTTACAAACCGCTTTACAAGACGAAAAAAAGGGAGTATAATCAAAACCGAAAATATGTTCGGTTTTGGAGAGGTACGCTATGGCGAACGAGGAACGCCTGTCCGGTGTGGTCGAGCGCGTGGTATTCCGCAACGCGGAAAACGGCTGGACGGTACTGGAGCTGGCGGCGGAGGACGAATTTCATAAGGTCGTCGGTATCCTTCCCGCGATCGAGGCGGGGGAGTACCTGCAGCTGACGGGCGAATGGGGCGAGCATCCCCGATTCGGTCGTCAGTTTGTGATGAAGTCCTACGAACACAAGCTCCCCGCCGACACCGATTCGGTGTTCCGTTATCTGGCGTCGGGTGCCATCAAGGGCATCGGACCGGCCACGGCATCCTCCATCGTCGCGCGCTTCGGCGCGGATACCCTGCGGGTGATGGAGGAGGAGCCGGAACGGTTGGTGGAGGTGCGCGGTATCACCGCTGCGCGGGCGCAAAAGATCGCGCAGGCGTACCGCGAGCAGTTTGGTCTGCGCGAGGTCATTTTGGCCTTTGCCGCGTATGGGCTCACCCAGAGCGAAGCCCTGCGCTGTTGGAAGCGGTGGGGCGCAGCCACGGTGGATACTGTTCGTAAAGACCCCTACTGCTTGTGCGCCCCGGGTCTGCGCATCGGCTTTGAGCGCGCCGACCGCATCTGTATGGGCATGGACCGCCCACCGGACGATCCGCACCGCGTGGAGGCCGGCATCCTGCACGTGCTGCGTCACAATCTGCACAACGGTCATACCTGCCTGCCGCAGGACAAGCTGGTTGCTGCAGCAGTGCTGCTGCTCGGCGTGGGTGAGCCATTGGTGGTGCAGGTGCTGGACGATATGTGCCACGCCTTCACCGTCCGCACCGAAATCTTTGACGACCGCCGCTTTATCTTCCTGCCGGATCTGCACATGGCAGAGAAATATATTGCCTCACGCATTCGGCTGATGACTGGCTTTCACACCGCCATTACCCCGCTTATCGAGAAAAATCTGGAGACCGCCGAACGCAAAAACGGCATCAAATATCAGGTACAGCAGCGTCTGGCGATCCTGTCTGCTATTGAAAAGGGCGTGCTGATCCTCACCGGTGGTCCCGGTACCGGTAAGACCACCACTCTCCGCGCGATCATTATGCTGTTGGAGGGGTTGGGCGAGCGCGTGGAGATCGCCGCCCCCACCGGTCGTGCCGCCAAGCGGATGTCGGAGCTGACCGGCTGTGAGGCGCGTACCATCCACCGCTTGCTGGAGGTGCAGTGGGACGGTACGGACACGCCGGTATTTGAACGCAACGAAAAGAACCCCCTCGACGCGGATGCGCTCATCGTGGACGAGATGTCGATGGTGGATACCCTGCTGTTTGATAACCTGTTGCGCGCACTGCGCCCCGGCTGCCGTCTCATTCTGGTGGGTGATACCGATCAGCTGCCCGCGGTCGGCGCGGGTCGTGTGCTGCACGACTTGATCGAGAGTCGCACCCTGCCGATGGTGGAACTGACCGAGGTATTTCGTCAGGCCCTGCAAAGTGAGATCGTGGCCAACGCGCACCGCATCGTGGGCGGTGATATGCCGGTGCTCACCGGCAAGACCGGCGATTTCTTCTTCCTGCCGCAGCGCAGCACGGAGGACACCGCCGAGACGGTGGTGGATCTCTGCGTACGTCGCTTGCCCGCCGGCTACGGTACCAGTGTGTTCAACGGTATTCAGGTGCTGAGCCCCGGCAGAAAGGGCGAGATCGGTACCGCCCACCTCAACGAGCTGTTGCAGGCGGCGCTCAACCCGCCGGACGACAAAAAACACGAATGGCGCGGCGAGAACGGTCTGCTGCGTGAGGGCGATAAGGTGATGCACATCCGCAACGATTACGACATCGTCTGGACGCGGGACACGGGGGAGACCGGTACCGGCGTATTTAACGGTGATATCGGCTTGTTGGAGGAGATCAACCTGCGCGACCAGACCATGCGGGTACGCTACGACGACCGCGTGGCGCTGTACACGTGGGATCAGGCGCAGGAGCTGGAACCGGCCTATGCCATCACGGTACACAAAAGTCAGGGAAGCGAATTTGACACCGTGGTTATTCCGGTGTACCGTAATCCGTCGCTGCTGTGCTACCGCAACCTGCTGTACACCGCGGTAACGCGGGCAAAGAATTTGCTGGTGCTGGTGGGCAGCCGCGAAACGATTCGGGCGATGGTGGATAACGACCGCAAAACACTGCGATACACCGGTCTATGCCGCTTTCTGCAGGATGCACAGCAACTGTTTTGAACAAAAAAGAGACCGCCGAGCACTGGACTGTATCCCGAAAAACGGACATTGAATAAAAGAACCCCCTGCTGTAGAATTAGAAACTACGACAGGGGGTTCCGTTATATCAAAGTGAGAAACACACGGTGGCGTAAAACGCCTTGCCGCACTTGGTCTCGAACAGTTTGGTAAAGATGATCTGCATGGAAAACAGCAGCGCCGAACCGATCGGCAGATAATGCATCCTAGGAAGCACATCCGATCCGAAGGTTATTTTTGTGTCAGTTCAAAAAAGAAACGTACGCCGGCTTCGGTGTTTTCGACACCGTACGGCATGGCGTGAGCCTTCATAATGGCAGCGACCACCGACAAGCCTATGCCGGTACCGCCGTAGGCGCGGGTGCGCGCCTTGTCCACCTTGTAAAAGCTTTCCCAGAGGTGGGGAAGATCCTCCTCCGGAATGATCTCGCCGGTGTTGAATACCGCAATGCGCACGGTATCCTGCGGCGTGGTCTCCCACGTGACGCGGATCTCGCCGCCCGGTGTGACGTGGTTCAAGGCGTTGGTCAGGTAGTTGATCGCCACGTTTTCGATCAGCTCGGCATCGCCCCACGCCTGACAAGGTGCTTCGGGCAGCGGTGTCGCTACCGCCTGCCGTTCCTCGATCAGCGGCGCAAACCGTGTGAGCAGCCGTTCGAACAGCGCCTTGATGTCGAAGCGGCCGATGACCAGTTCTTCGTTGCCGGACTCCAGCTGCATCAGCGTTGTCAGCGTGGAGAGCATCTGCGTCAGCTTTTGCGCTTCATCCTCAATGACACCGCAATAGTAATCGCGGCTTTCGGGGTCGTCCACCGCGTTCTCGTGCAGTGCCTCGGCATATGTCTGAATGAGCGCCAGCGGTGTTTTTAATTCGTGCGATACGTTGCGGATAAAGCGCGTGCGCGCCTCGTTTTGCTGTGCCTGCAGTGCCATATCGCCCTGCAAGCGCAGGTTGGCGGTTTTCAGCTCGGACAGGTTGGTTTCCAGCGCCAACGACACGGTGTTGAGGTTCTTACCGAGCTCGGTCAGCTCGTCTTGTCCATAACCGACGTAGCGATCGGAAAAATCCAACTGCGTCATACGCCGCGCCATCGTGGACAGCTTGCGCATCGGTCGGGTGAGTGACCGCGAAAGCAGCAGTGCCGCCAGACCGCCCACAAGCAGTGCCACCAACGCCGACCACAGCAGGAAACGGTTGGTAATGGCGGTGCTGGATTGCGCTTCGGACAGCGAGACCCACAACAGCAGATTGAGACCGTCTGAGGTGCGCGCCTGCAGCGTCAGCCACCGACCGCCGGTATTGGCCAGCGGCGGCGTGGCGTTGGTGATGACAAAGGTGCCGTCCTCCAACTCCAAGGGCGATGCGGTCATGCCGGAGGAGTGTGGCAGATCGATCTGTCGGGAGGTATACAAGATCTGTCGGTCGGACCACAGCATCGCCTGAATGCCGTGCTGCGCGTCGTACCCCTCAAGCAGCCCGATCAGCGTGCGCGGTGAGCGCGGTGCGTCGTTGACCTCCTCATAGGTATCAATGAGCAGCTGGCTCTGTTCCTGCTCATAGTATTCTAAAAAAGCAAAGCTGTTGAGCAGCCAATTGACCAGCACCAACAGCAAAATACACAGCACGAAAACACCCATTACCTTACCGGCAATGGAATGGAAAAACCGGGTGATCGGATTGGTCTTCATGCTTACCCCTCAAATTTATAGCCGATGCCGCGGATGGTTTTGATCATCTCGCCGGCTTCGCCCAATTTACTGCGCAGCTTTTTAATGTGAGTGTCAACCGTGCGGGCATCGCCGTCATAGTCGTAGCGCCACACGTTATCCAAAATACGGTCGCGCGAAAGCGCCAACCCTTTGTTTGTCATGAGGTATTCCAGCAGTTCGAATTCCGTATAGGTCAGCTGTACGGGGGCGCCGCCCACCGTTATCTCGCGAGCCAGACGGTCCACGTGCAGCAAGGCGGGAGCAACCTCCGCCTCCGGTTGACCGCTGTTGCGGCGCAGCACCGCTTCGATGCGCGCCAGCAGGATCTTGAGGCTGAACGGCTTGGCAATGTATTCGTCCGCGCCCAATTCAAAGCCCTGCAGCTCGTCTGCCTCCTCGCTGCGCGCGGTCAGCAGGATGATCGGCGTGACGGTGTCCGTCTGCCGAATGGTGCGGCACACCTCCCAACCGTTCATGCGGGGCATCATCACGTCCAGTAAGACCAGTGCGGGACGTGCCGTGCGGAACTGCTCAATGGCTTCTACGCCATCCGCGGCCTCGACCGTGTGATAGTTTTTGATATGCAGATAGTCGGCGATGACGCGGCGCATCCGTTCCTCGTCATCCACGATAAGAATGGTAGGCTTGTCCATACGCTCCTCCTTACGGCAGATCGATGACGATCTGCTCCGGCACGTGGCGCAGGGTAGCGCTGCCGGAGAGGATACCGATCAGGCTCTGGTACAACAGCAGCGGATCGTCCAAAAAGCGGTCGCGCACCTGCTGTGCCTGCAGCTCGTCGCCCACCAGCAGTTCAAACCGCAGAAGCGGCACGGCAGTTCCCACCGAGCAGGTCACCTTCCAGCCACCCTCGGCGGCGGGGGCGATCTCGGCGTGGTTGTCGCGTTCGTTGCGCTGACGTGCCAACAGCCGCAGTGCGGCGTTGACCGAGCGCTCGCGCAGAGTATAGGGGATCATATCCGCCAGCGTGGTCGCCGCGTGGCGACCGGCCTCGGTCACAGACAGCAGGCCGCCGTCCGTCTCGGACAGGTTGTCACGCTCCAGCAGATCGTCGATGGCGGCGCTGGCGTCAAAGAAGTTCGCCATACCGTCGCCGCTTAAAATATCCAATACCGCGGTGCGGGGGAGCGGTTCACGCACCCCGCTGAGCATATAGCAGATGAGTATTTTGATCTCGTGGTGAGAATGCAGACCGCCGGGTTCTACGCCGGCCGAAAATGCGTCGCGTTGCATAAAACGATCACCTCAAAACGTATTGTAGCATACTTTTTCAAAAAAAGATACAAAAAAATGCACATTATAGTGCAAGCGTGAAAAATGCGCCGGCGGGGATTTACATTTTTGAAAAACTGTGGTATCCTATGAAAGAAGAGCATCCAAGCTTACAGATTAAGGAGATGCATGGCAATGAAGAAACTGACAGCGTATGTGACGGCGATCCTGTTGCTTCTCAGCCTGCCGGTGCTTGGCGTGTCGGCAGATGAAACGACGACCACCACAACGACGGAGACTACCACGACCACCGCACAGACCACAACGACTGTGACCGAGTCCGAGACCACAACGACGACCACAACGGAGGTCACCACGACCACCACCGGCACGACCGGCGTCACGCAGATCGAGCCGCAGACGTTGGAGGTCGAATTGGACGTCAGTGTTCAGGGAAACGGCCTGTTCGCCATCACCGCTACCGACCGTGAGGGCCGGCCGGTCGCCGGTTATCGGCTGTATGTGCAGGTCGGTGCGATGACCTTCAATAACGCCGTGACCAACGCCAACGGCGTGTACAACTGCCTCAACCGTTGGAATGCTAACGATAAGCTGACCTACGGCAGCTACGGCGATGCGGCGCAGGTCATCGGCATCAACACGTATTTGCCGGTTGCGCGCGTGACGATCGCGAACCCCAACGCCCCGACCACCGCCGGGACGACGGTTTCTACTACCACTACGACCGCCGGTCAGACTACCACGACCGCCAAGCAGGAGACGACCTCCACCGAGGAAGTCACCGGCACGACCACCACGGTCGTCGAAGCCGGCAGCACCACCGTCGGTCTGATCTTCGGTGATCGCACCACCGCCTACAGGGGGGACAAGGTGCTGACCAACGTGGTGACCGATAACACCGTTCTCACGCAGTTCGGCTATGAGCGGCAGGCGTTTCTGGCCAATGCCGGTCTTGAGATTTCCAAAAAGGATTACGGCGCGATCGCCGGTAATTTCGGTAACTACACCGTGATGCTGAACGTCGGCGCGGCAACGGTCATCCCGTCCACGACGATGCTGGAGGCCGCTCTCAAGGATTCCGGGACCTACGGTCATTACCAGATGAACGACCATCAGGTCACCACCTTCCACTTGTCTCTGATCGTGTTGGATTCCACCGGCGAGGTCGTGCCGCAGAGCAATTATCCCGCCAACGCGACGTACGTGATCCAGTTGCCGGTGCCGGAGTCGATGAAGGATGCCGACGAGCTGGCCATTACGATCCCCGCGGAAAACGGTCTGCAAACGCCGGTGCCCGTCGAGGTGCACGACGGCTGCATCCGCCTGCAGGTCAACGCGCTTCCCGAAAACTACACGCTGATCGCCTTTGCCAAGGAAGAGCAGGGCTCGGATGTGTTCAGCCTGATCCTGTACATTGTGGGCGGTCTGCTGCTGATCGGTGCCGGTCTGCTGCTGTACTTTTTCGTGTTCCGCAAGCCGAAGCCGGCTGCCGAGGAAAACCAGGATGAGGTAGACGTGCCGGAGATTGCCGCGCTGCCTCAGGATGATGAGGACAACATCTTCAGTGGCCGCACCGATATCCCCGCCGTGGACCCTGCGCCGACGCAGGAACCGATCCCGCCCTCGGATGAGGAATAACCGCATAGTAAAAGCCTGCCGCGAGAAGCACTCGCGGCAGGCTTTTTTGTGTTTATTGCGGATCAGAGCAGCCCGCGGATGGTATCGCACAGCACCTTGATGCCGCGTTCGATCTGCTCCTCCGACGGCGTGGAATAGTTGAGTCGGAATGAGGAGGAGGGAGCGGATTCGTCGCAGCTGAAGGTGGTGCCCGGTACGACGAAGATGCCCTGCGCCGACAGCGCACCGACCACGTCCTTCAGCGCCACGCGCTCCGGCAGCGTACACCACAGGAACAGACCGCCGTCGGGTCGGGTATACTGCACTTCCTTCGGCATATACCGATCCAGCATCTCCAGCATCAGTCCGCACTTGCGGCGGTACAGCTCGCGGATGGTGAGAATATGCTGCTCCATATTGCATTCCTGCATATACCGTGCGCACAGCATCTGGAAGAAGATGTTGGTATGAACGTCCTCCACCTGCTTGGCGATGACCATCTTCTGCATCAGCTCTTCATTGCCGCAGGCATAGCCTACGCGCATACCGGCCGAGAGGATCTTGGAGAAGGTGCTGCAATACAGCACGCGGCCGTCGGTGTCCATGCTCTTGATGGTGGGGATCTCCTCACCCGCAAAGCGCAGATCGCCGTAGGGGTTATCCTCCAGGATCAGCACGTCGTACTGCTGCGCCAGTGCGTACACCGCCTTGCGCTTTTCCAGCGACATCGTGATGCCCGCCGGATTGTGGAAGGTGGGGATGAGGTACAAAAAGCGTGCGTTGGGGTTCGCTTTCAGCGCCGCCTCCAGACCGGCGATGCTGATGCCGTCCTCCTCCAGCTCCACGCCCACCGGCTTGGCGCCTAGCGAACGGAACGCGTTGAGCGCGCCGATGAAGCTCGGGTTTTCGCAGATGACGACGTCACCCTCGTTGCACATGACCTTGCAGCACAGCTCGATGGCCTGCTGACCGCCTGAGGTGATCAGCGTCATATTGTTGTCGGTATCGATGCCGAAGCGCTCCTTCAGGCGGTTGGCGACCAGCTCGCGCAGGGGCGGATAGCCCTCGGTCACGCTGTACTGCAGCGCGTTGGTCGAGTCGCCGGCGAAGATATCGGCTGCCAGCTTGGACAGCTCCTCCACAGGGAAGGACTCCGGTGCGGGATTGCCCGCGGCAAAAGAAATCGCTCCCGGCATACCCAGGCTTTTGAAAATTTCCCGGATGGCGGAAGGCTTCATATTTTGCATTTTTTTAGAGAAATTCAGTTCCATTTTTATCACCGCTTTTCAGTATAGCACGCTGCCGCGGCTTGTGCAATAAAAAGTTTGACATCGCCCGTAATTTATGATACAATGACGAAAACCGAAAGGGGGCGGCAGTATGCAGCAGTTTCGAATGTCGAACGGCATGGGCATGATGAACATGTGCATGGTGCTTTCGCCTGCCTTCTGCCGGTTTGCCGAGCGCTGATCTCTCGGCATATGGGGGCAACCGGGCGGCGAGGCATCTCGTTGCCTTTTCTTTTTATCGCAGAAAGGAAGCGTTTTTATGAGCTATCGTATCGAGACCGAGTGCTTGCAGGGCGGCTATCAGCCGGGTAACGGCGATCCCCGCATTCTGCCCATTTACCAAAGCACCACCTACAAATACGACTCCGCCGAGCATCTCGGCGATCTGTTCGACCTCAAGGCACCGGGCCATATGTACACCCGCATCTCCAACCCCACGGTGGATGCGGTGGAGCAGAAGATCGCGGCACTGGAGGGCGGCGTGGGTGCGATGTGCACCTCGTCCGGTCAGGCCGCGAGCCTGATGGCGATCTTCAACATCACGAGCGCCGGTCAGAACTTTGTTAGCTTGTCCACCATCTATGGCGGCACCACCAATCTGTTCGCCGTCACGATGAAGCGGATGGGCATCGAGGTGCGCTTTGCCACGCCGGATATGACGGACGACGAGGTCAGCGCTCTGTTTGACGAAAACACCCGCCTGCTGTTTGGCGAGACCATTGCCAATCCGGCGCTCAACGTACTGGATATCGAGCGCTACGCCGCGCTGGCGCACCGCCACGGTGTGCCATTTGTGGTGGATAACACGTTTGCCACCCCGATCCTGTGCCGTCCCTTTGAGTTCGGCGCGGACATCGTGACCCACTCCACCACCAAGTATATGGACGGTCACGCCAGCGTCGTCGGCGGTGTCATCGTGGACAGCGGCAACTTCGACTGGGCGGCTTCCGGTAAGTATCCGGAGCTGACCACGCCGGACGAGTCCTATCACGGTGTCGTGTACACCGAGCAGTTCGGCAAGGCGGCATACATCACCAAGGCACGCGTGCAGCTGATGCGTGACCTCGGTTCCACCCCGCAACCCTTGGCGGCGTTCATCCTGAATCTTGGTCTGGAAACGTTGGCGCTGCGTATGGAGCGCCACTGCTCCAACGCCAAGTCGGTCGCGGAGTATCTGGAAGCGCACGATAAGGTGTCGTGGGTCAACTGTCCGGCACTGCCGTCCTCGGATCAGTACGCGCTCGCACAGAAATACCTGCCGAAGGGCTGCTGCGGCGTGATCTCCTTCGGCGTGAAGGGCGGTCGCGAGGCAGCGGTACGCTTTATGAATTCGCTCAAGCTCGCAGCGGTCGTCGTGCACGTTGCGGATGCCCGCACCTGCGTGCTTCATCCGGCCAGCACCACCCACCGTCAGCTCACCGACGAGCAGCTCGTCGCGGGCGGCATTACCCCCGACCTTATCCGTCTGTCGGTGGGTATCGAAAACATTGAGGATATTATTGCCGATATCGAACAGGCTTTGGAGAACGTCTGAGGAGGACGCACACTATGCCGATCAAGATTCCCAATCAGCTGCCTGCCACGCAGACGCTGACCAATGAGAATATCTTTGTGATTACCGAGACGCGGGCATTGACGCAGGACATCCGTCCACTGAAGATCCTGCTGCTCAACCTGATGCCGAAGAAGATCGTCACTGAGACTCAGCTCGCGCGCTTGTTGGGCAACAGCCCACTGCAGGTGGAGCTGGAGCTGATCCATACCCGCACGCACAAGTCGCGTCACACGCCGGAGGATCATCTGCTGACCTTCTACAAGACCTTTGACGAGGTCAAGCACTTGAAGTATGACGGTCTCATCATCACCGGCGCACCGGTGGAGCAGATGCCGTTTGAGGACGTGGAATACTGGGAAGAACTGTGCGAGATCTTTGAGTGGAGCAAGACCAACGTCACCAGCACCCTGCATATCTGTTGGGGCGCACAGGCGGGTCTGTACTACCACTACGGCATCGACAAGCAGCTACTGGACAGCAAGCTGTTCGGCATTTTCCCGCACAAGGTCGAGCGTCGCTCGTCCATCCTGTTCCGCGGCTTTGACGATGTGTTTATGATCCCGCATTCCCGCCACACTACCATTTCCCGCGCTGACGTGGAAGCGGTGCCGGAGTTGAAGATCCTGGCTTCCTCGGAGGAGGCCGGTGTGTACGCCATCGCGACCGACCGCGGCCGTCAGATCTACCTGACCGGTCACGCGGAATATGATCCCGGCACGCTGCGGGACGAGTATGAGCGAGATGTCAGTGCCGGCTTGCCCATTACCGTGCCGCGCAACTATTTTCCGGATGACGACCCCACCAAAGAGCCGCTGGTCACGTGGCGCGGCCACGCGCATCTGTTGTTCTCCAACTGGCTGAACTATTTTGTTTATCAAACGACACCGTACGATCTCAGCGAGATCCGCTGACGCACTGTGCCGCAAGGAGGAACGAGCATGAGTATACAGGAATCCGGTGAGATGTACCTGGAGACGATCCTGATCCTCACCGCCGAAAAGCCGGCGGTCCGTGCCGTGGATGTCAGTGAATATATGGGCTTTTCCAAGCCCAGCGTCAGCCGCGCTTTGGGCGTTCTGAAAAAGGAAGCGCTCATCGTGGTGGATGGCGACGGTCACATCACATTGACCGCCGAGGGCCGCCGCGTCGCCGAGACGATCTATGCCCGCCATAACGTGCTGACCGAGCTGCTGATGCGGATGGGCGTGGATAAGGAGACCGCCTCCGCCGATGCTTGTCGGATGGAACACGCCATCAGCGACACCACCTTCCGTGCAATACAGACCTATATCCAACAGCAATAAACAAAATCGCCGCCTCAAATGAGGCGGCGATTTTTTCGCTTGTCAGAGCAGCGGCAGGAGATAGACGAAGAACAGCTCGGTCAGCAGCGCGCCTCCACAGGCGCAGGCCGCCACGACCGGCAGCCCCTTCCCGAACCACGCAGGGATGAGTGCCGCGATAAACCCGACTACCGCCGGTTCAAGGCGGCCGGTAGCGTAAAAGCAGGCCGGCACGGTCATTACCGTCAGCACGGCGTAGGGGATATAGTGCAGAAACGACAGAACAAAGCGATTGGTGATCTTTTTCTTAATCAGCACCAGCGGCAGCATCCGCACCAGATAGGTAACGCCCGCCATCACCAGTAGGTACAAAAAGAACCTAGGCATTGGCAGCCACCTCCTCGGTCTTGACGGGTGCGACTACCGCCATCACGCCGGCGGCGATCACCGCGCAGATGATGATAACAAAGCCGCTCGGCACCGCGGACAGCAGCGGCAGATAGCGGAACGCACAGCTCAGCGCCGCGGCGATCAGCACGCACACGGCGGTGGCACGGTCGGCGCGGGCGATCGGGGTGACGATGGCAATGAACATGCCATAGATGGCAATGCCCAGCGCCGAGGTCACGATCGCCGGGAGAATGTCACCCGCCACTGCGCCCAGCAGCGTACCGACGCTCCAACCGAGGTAGGGGGTCAGGATGAGACCGTACAGATACCGCCGTCCCACCGCTTCGCGTTGCGAGGAAGCGATGGCAAACACCTCGTCGGTGTTGACAAAGGCGATGATGAAGCGGTCGTACAGCCGCACGGTGCGGTCGAGCTTTTGTGAAAGTGAGATGGACATCAGCGCATACCGCAGATTGATGATGAACTGTGACATGGCAAGCTCGGTCATCATTCCGCCGCCGGTGATGATCGGCACGGCGGCCAGCTGACCGGCCGAGGTGACGTTGGTCATCGAGATCATCAGCGCTTCGGGAACGCCCAAGCCGCTGCCCACAGCAAAGATGCCGAAGGCAAACGCGACCGACAGATAGCCGATGCACACCGGCAGGCCGTCGATCAGGCCTTTACGAAAGGTATATCCCATATTACATCCTCCGATGTTACTGAAAAACGACCGTCCGTTGCCCGGCGATGTGCCAAGGCGACCGGACGGTCGGGTCGGTCAGATCCAAGTATCTTCCGGGAACTCTGTGGGCGGAACCTCCAACTGTTCCGGTTTTTTAAACAGACGACGGAAGATGCGGAAGGACTCCGCGTAATACTGTCCGTCGCAGATACGCTCATCCACCACGATCTTGATGCGGACGACCTTCTTGATCGATACCGTACCGTCGGCACCGACGACCTGAATGCGCTCCTTCTTACCGAGCGCCAGGAACACCGAGGTGGTGCCGAAATCGTAGATGTGATGGTACACCGGGCCGATACCGATGGAGCCGACGTCCGTTATGTAGAACGAGGTGTGGAACGGGCTCAGGTTGTTGATAAAGTTGTTCATCCAGCCGCGGTGATCCATAAAGGTGATGAAGTTGATAAACGCGCGCACAAGCCACGCCGGCAGCTTGTTTAAGATCTTGGCGGCAACGTCGGTGTCGTTTTCGCCATCGCTGTCGCGCACCTCAGCCTCCATCGCCTCGTTAACGCGGCGATACACGTCGAACACGGTGTCGGTCGGCTCAAAGGTGGGCTTGATGCACGCGTCAGGCGCGCTGGCGGACATCTCGCGCTTGACCGTCATGGAAGCAGTCAGGCGATTGCGCGCATAGATCTTACCGTTCATCACGAAGCGGTTAAGATGCGGGCGCAGCACGAACATACGCAGCGTGGCGGCGATAAACACGTGGTACAGCGAGAACCACGGCATATCGTTCTTGCGGCGCATCTCGCGTACGTACTTTTCCAGCTCGTCGATCTCAATGACGTCGTCAAAGAAGACCTGCGCGTCGGAGCGCCGCTTCATAAAATGCGGCATCACGGAAAAAAAAGAGTGTGTGTGGCGCAAACGCCAGCCGTCTTTACGGTCGCCGAAGCGACGCTTTCTCTTTTCCATACAGTTCCCCTCTCTCTGCAGCGCACCCAATTACCCCATAGGATGCGGCTGCTGTGCTTGGTTTTGCTCAAGATACCGACGCAACCGCTCCTCAAACAGCGCGCCGTTGCGGATGTTATGGACTACCAATTCGGAGATCAGCGGGTCGTCTGTGGCGATGTGGATGGTGCACAACCCAAACCGCTTTTGCAGAAAGGAGCGTTGTACCGCCAAGCCACGGATCTGCGACACGTTCACCGATGTTTTCACCGGAGATAAAATGCCGGTCAGCTGCGTTACGGTATCACCGCTCAGCACGTACTGTGTCCGCGTGAGCGGGAGACCGGCAAGCAACCAGCGCCGCCGTTCCGTCAAGGTGGTATCCGGTATGGTTTGTCCGGATATCGTCATACGGTTTCCTCCTGTTATCGCGTAATTCGCAGTAATAACGAGCCTAGTATATCTCTTTTTTGTCGATTTGTCAAATTCTCGCTTTCGATCCGCCAAAAAACGGCAAAAGCCCGACGCCGAAGCGTCGGGCTTTTTTGGATAGGGCAGGGGATCAGCAGCCGCAGCCGCAGTCACAGTCGCAATCGCTGTTGTTGATGAGCAGCAGGATGACGATGATGAACAGCAGCCAGGAGCAATTGGCTTCACCGCAGAACAGGTTTCTCAGACACATAGAAATTTCTCCTTTCTAATATGGGGGATCAGCAGCCGCAACCGCAACCGTTGTTTCGGGTGGTCGTGTAGCCGTTGTCGCAGCCGTTGTTGCAGCCGTCATCGATAAGCAGGATGAGGACGATGATGAACAGCAACCAGGTGCAGTTGACGTCGCCGTTAAACAGATTCCGCAGACACATAGTTCGTATCCTCCTTTCCGAAAGCCGCAAGGGGCTTTCATTTCCATACTATGACGGCGCACCGCATCGGTGATGACTTTTTGAAAATTTAAGTAAATCGTAGAAATCGGGAGGAAATCGGAGGTATTTTCAAAAAACAGACTGGCAAAAACCGATATTTGACTTTATTTGACTTTGACTTTATTTGACTTTCGAGTTATGCTAAGAGCAAGGAAGTGAGAGCGATGCGAATAAGCGATGAGATAACGGCCTATATTCTCCATATTATGGAGCAGGCGGAAAACGGTGCGGCGGAATTGCAGCGCAACGTGCTGGCAGAGGAACTTGGCTGTGTCCCCAGTCAGATCACCTATGTGCTGTCGTCGCGTTTCACCCCTGCGCAGGGGTATTTGGTGGAGAGCCGTCGCGGCGGCGGGGGATACATCCGCATTCGCCGCGTGGTCCCGCAGGAGCAGATGACGCCGCTGATGCACGTGGTCAATTCCATCGGCGACGAGCTGGTGCCCGCAGCGGCAGAGGCGATCCTGCAGAGTATGGTCTATCAGGGCTTCATCACACAGCGGGCTGCCGGTATTATGGCGGCGGCGCTGTCCGATCGCTGTTATCGTGAAGTACCGTCGGAGGTGCGCGACCGGTTGCGCGCATCGCTTCTCAAACAAATGCTGACAGCGTATACAATGTAAGGGGGTATCGGTATGCTTTGTGAACATTGCGGCAAGTACGTCGCCACCACACACGTCAAAAAGACGGTCAATGGAAAAACGAGCGAACTGCACCTGTGCGCGCATTGCGCGGCACAGCAGGGAATCGGTTCGACCTTTGGGTTTGATCTGGGAGATTTCTGGGGTTCGCTGTTTGCCGAGCCTGCCAAGCGTACGCAGGAGGACACGGTGCGTTGCCCCGATTGCGGTCGCAGTTTCCGCGAGATCGCGGAGCAGGGTCGTCCGGGTTGCGCCACCTGCTACCTGACCTTTTACGATCGGCTGCTGCCGTCGATCCAGCGGATCCACGGCAAAACGCAGCACACCGGTAAGGTGGCGGCGCAGGCAGACGGCACGGTCAAAAAGGAACGAGAGCTACAGGCACTGCGCGATAAGCTGAACGCCTGTATCGCTGAACAGGATTACGAGACCTGCGCGCAGCTGCGCGATCAGATCCGTGCATTGGAACAGGAGGGCGAGGCGTGATGGCACTGGAAAAATGGTATCAGCGCAGCGGCGCGGACGGCGACGTTGTCATCAGCACCCGCATCCGTCTGGCGCGCGATCTGGCACATCTGCCGTTTCCGGCGTGGATGACCGACGAGCAGCGCGAGGAGGTCATCGAGCGGGTGTTCGGTGCGTTTCCGGAGGATCAGCCGTGCGCGTTTGAACGCCGCCGTATGAGTGAGCTGTCGGCGCGTGAGCTGCTGTCGATGGTGGAACGGCATCTCATCAGCCGTGAATTTGCCCGCGACCCGCAGGGCGAGGCGTTGCTTCTTTCCGCGGACGAGAGCGTCAGCATCATGGTGGGGGAGGAGGATCATCTGCGCATTCAGGTGATGCGCCCCGGCTTTGAGCTGGACAGCGCGTGGCAGGAGGCGACCTGCTGGGACGATTATCTGGATACCCGTCTGCACTTTGCATTTGACGAGCGACTCGGCTATCTCACCCAATGCCCCACCAACCTCGGCACCGGTATGCGTGCTTCGGTGATGCTGCATCTGCCCGCCTTGCAGGAAAAGGGCATCGTTCAGCAGTTGTCCGCGACCGTGTCCAAGCTGGGCTTGACCATTCGCGGTCTGTACGGTGAGGGAAGCAAGCCGGAGGGGGCGCTGTATCAGCTGTCTAATCAGGTGACGCTGGGCATCACCGAGCAGGAGGCGATCGACAACCTGCGCAGCATCGTCAATCAGATCGTGCGGGAGGAGCGTAGCTGCCGCGAGCAGTTTAAGGACTCGCCCGCCTTTGAGGATCGCGTGTTCCGTTCCCTCGGCATCCTGCAAAATGCCCGTCTGCTGACCGGTAACGAATTTATGATGCTCATCTCCTCGGTGCGCATCGGCGTGGCGTTGGGGATGATCCAATCGATGGATCTCAACAGTCTTAACAGTCTGCTCATCGACGCGCAGGCCGGCGCGCTGATGGAGCAAGCGGGAGAGGATCTCGACGCGTCACAGCGCGATATCCGTCGCGCCGCTCTGGTTCGTGAGCGGCTGCGCTAAAGGAGGTTTACCGTATGAAATACGTATTTAAGGGCTTTACCGAAAAAGCCAATACCGCCCTGAATCTGGCTGTGGAAGCCGCACAGATGCGGGGGCATACCTACATCGGCACCGAGCATCTGGTGCTGGGTCTGCTGCGCGAGGGGACCGGCGTTGCGGCGTCGGTGCTGAGCGGCCGTGGGATCACGGCGGCGCAGTACGAGGCCAAGATCACCGAGAGTGAAAGCGGCGGTCAGCCCACACGGTTGTCGCCGGAGGACTTCACCCCTCGCACCAAGCGGGCGATGGAAACGGCCATTATGGAGGCGCGCGGCACGCAGCAGGGCTTGGTGGGTACCGAGCATATCCTGATGGCGATTCTGCGCGACGAGACGAGCATTGCGATGCGTCTGCTGTCCGCACTGGGTATCCGTGCGCTGGACGTGATGGAGGAGATCGCACGGATCGTCGGCAGTGCGCCGACCGACGCGGCGGCGATGGGAGCTTCGACCGGCAGTAGCAAGCCGTCGGGCAAGAGCCAGACGCCCACGCTGGACCAGTTCGGTCGCGATCTGACCGAGATGGCCAAGGCCGGCAAGCTGGATCCCGTCATCGGCCGCGCCGATGAGATCCAGCGCGTGGTGCAGATCCTATCGCGCCGTACTAAAAATAACCCCTGCCTCATCGGTGAGCCGGGTGTCGGCAAGACCGCCGTGGCAGAGGGCTTGGCACAAAAGATCATCGCCGAGGAAGTACCGGATACCCTGCGCGGCAAGCGCGTGGTGACATTGGATCTGACCGGTATGGTCGCCGGCACCAAGTACCGCGGCGATTTTGAGGAGCGCATCAAGAACGCGCTGTCCGAGGTCGCCAAGGCGGGCGACGTGGTGCTGTTCATCGACGAGATCCACACGCTGATCGGCGCGGGTGCAGCCGAGGGCGCGGTGGATGCCGCTAACATCCTCAAACCGTCACTGGCGCGCGGCGAGATCCAGGTCATCGGCGCGACCACGCTGGAGGAATACCGCAAGCACATCGAAAAGGACGCGGCACTGGAGCGTCGGTTCCAACCCATCACGGTGGGCGAGCCCACGCCTGAGGAGACCGAGGAGATCCTGCGAGGTCTGCGCGATAAATACGAGGCGCACCACAAGGTCAAGATCACCGATGAGGCGCTCCGCGCCGCGGTGCAGCTGTCCACGCGCTATATCGCGGACCGCTATCTGCCCGATAAGGCGATCGACCTCATCGACGAGGCGGCTTCGCGGGTGCGTCTGCGTTCCTTTACCGCCCCCACCGACGTGCGTCAACTGGAGGAAGAGGTCAAGCGCTTGTCCGCCGAAAAGAAATCTGCCATCAACGAGCAGGATTTCGAGCGCGCTGCCGGTCTGCGTGACGAGGAAAAGCGCGTAACGGAGCAGCTGGAGGAGCAACGTGCGCTGTGGCAGGAAAAGAATGCCGCCGTAAGCAGCGAGGTGACCGCGAACGATATTGCGGAGATCGTCTCGGGCTGGACCGGCGTACCGGTCTCGCAGCTCACCGAAGCGGAAAGTCAGCGCCTGCTCAAGATGGAGGCGATCCTGCACGAGCGCATCGTCGGTCAGGACGAAGCCGTCACCGCGGTGGCCAAGGCCATCCGTCGCGGTCGGGTAGGTCTGAAGGATCCGCGCCGTCCCATCGGCTCGTTCATCTTCCTCGGCCCCACCGGCGTGGGCAAGACTGAGCTGTGCAAGGCGTTGGCCGAAGCGATGTTCGGCGATGAGAACGCGATGATCCGTCTGGATATGTCGGAATATATGGAGAAGCATACTGTGTCGCGTCTGGTCGGTTCGCCTCCGGGCTCCGTCGGCTACGACGAGGGCGGTCAGCTTACCGAGAAGATCCGCCGCAAGCCGTACACCGTTGTGCTGTTCGATGAGATCGAAAAAGCACACCCCGACGTGTTCAATATGCTGCTGCAGATCTTGGAGGACGGCGTACTGACCGATTCGCAGGGTCGTCGTGTGGACTTCAAGAACACCGTCATTATTATGACCTCTAACGTCGGCGCACGGCTCATCACCGAAAAGCGCAGTTTCGGCTTCGGCGGTGGGGAAACGGTGGGCGATGAGGAGAGCAGCCGCCGCATCCGTGAAAACGTGATGAGTGAGCTGAAAAAGACCTTCCGTCCGGAGTTTCTCAACCGTGTGGACGACACCATCGTGTTTCGTCAGCTCACCGAGGAAGATATCTGTCAGATCGCGCATCGGATGCTCGGCTCGTTGGATCGCCGTGTTCGCGATCTGGAGATCACGCTCACGGTGACCGATGAGGCGGTGGCCGAGCTGGCGCGCGTCGGCTTCGACCCGGTCTACGGCGCTCGTCCGTTGCGCCGCGCCATCCAGTCGCGGATCGAGGATCCGTTGGCGGAAAAACTGCTGGAGGGTGCGTTCCGCGCCGGCGATACCGTGACCGTGACGGTACAGGAGGGTCAGTTGGTGTTTCAGGCGAATGAGCCTTGACAAACATCCCGGACTTTTGTACAATAAATCCTGCGAGTGAGCTGGGCAGTCGCGTACGCGCCGCGTATGAGGAAAGTCCGAGCATCACAGGGTAGGATAACGGCTAACGGCCGCCGAGGGTGACCTTAGGGAAAGTGCAACAGAGATATACCGCCGTGTTCATCACGGTAAGGGTGGAAAGGCGAGGTAAGAGCTCACCGGCACACAGGAGACTGTGTGGCCCTGCAAACCCTATCCGATGCAACGCCGACTGAAGCGATACATTGACCCGATGTGCTTCGATGGGCGGCTTGAGCTGTCTGGCAACAGGCAGTCGAGATAGATGACTGTCCACGACAGAACTCGGCTTACAGGCTCACTCGACGCGTATCCGCCGCAAGGCGGGTGCGCGTTTCCGTTTTCTTGACAAATGGCATCAGTTTCGGTATACTACACTTGGAGGGATATGTATGAAAGCTATGCGGTACTTTTTTACTGCCTTGGCAATTGTCATGACCTTTACCTGCGTCACGGGCTGCAGTTCCGATGATGCGGATACGCCAAACACCTCTGTTTCTAAGGAGGCAACAACGATGCCGACGGTGACGACCGCAACGGTCGAAGAAGCACCGGTCACCGGCACTTATGGTACTACCACAGTCGCTGAGGGTGAAACGACGACCGCCGAGGAAGGCGAGGGGACAACGACCACTGTTGCTCCAAATGTGTCTGTAACGGCTTCGGCCGGCCAGACCACCGGCACCGACAAAACCACGGCAGTTGTCACGACCACCAAGGCAACGACCGCCACGACCGTTTCCAAACCGGTTGTTACACCGGCTCCCACACCGGTTGCACTCACCGCATTGTCGCAGGATGACTACTACGGTTTCCAATACGTATCCGGGCAAGGCGGCTCCTTGGTGGCGGCGTACGGCTGCGTAGCCGATGGCGTTGCCGCTATGGCAGAGGAGATTTTGCTGAAGGATGCCGGCGTTACGGTCACCGAGTCCGAACTAAAAACGGCGATGCGCTGCTACCACGCGGACTATCCGCAGCATTTCTGGTACAATGGTGCTTATAACTATGTCATGGACGGCTCCGGTACGATCTTGTCAGTCAAACCAACCTATACCATGACCGCTTCACAGAAGCAGACTGCGCAGAAAAAAGTGGACGACGTGGTGAAGGAACTACTCGGTAAGGCGGCGTACGGTCAGACGGAATATGCCCGCGAGCTGATCCTGCACGACGCATTGGCCGATCGCGTCAAGTACGTGGCCGGTACCAACGCACACAATCTGTACGGCGCACTGGTCGAGGGTAAGGCGGTTTGTGAAGGCTACGCCCGCGCGTTCCAGTATCTGCTGTATCAATCCGGTACGCAGTGCTTGTTTGTTGAAGGTACCGGCATTCGTCCGGGCGGCAGCAAGGGCGAGGCGCACGCGTGGAATGTAGTAAAGGTAGGCGGAAAATATTACCATACTGACGTCACGTGGGACGATCAGTCGGATGCCACGATCTCGGTGATGCACGCCTTTTTCAATCTGAACGACACGCTTATCAAAGAAGGACACACCATCAGTGCTGACAATCCGTATCCCATTCCGTCCTGCAATTCGACAGCCGAGAGTTATTTCGTAAAAGGGGATATTGAGATCAAGACCTTTAGTGCAGATCGGATCGCCGAGCTGTTTGCCAAAGGGAACGGTACTGCCACGGTATACGTTTCCAAAAACACGGTCAGTGAGTTTTTGACCTGGTTCCAAGCGAACGTATCCGATATCAGTAAAAAAGCCGGTCTGTCCGGCAAGGCATTCTCCCTGCAGTATTGCGGCCGTGAGGTCGTTATCACGACAAGGTAAACCATCGATTCGGAGTGGAGGAATATTAAATGAGTAAGAAAGTCATCCTATGTGCCGATAGTACCTGCGACCTCAGTCCCGAACTGAAGGAGCGCTATGGTGTGTACACCTATCCGTTACACGTTTCGCTAGGCGAGGATACGTATCGTGACGGCGACGATTTAACTCCGGATGATATTTACCGCGTTTACAAGGAGAAAAATGTTCTCCCAAAGACGGCAGCTGTCAATATGGCGGAATATATCGACTTCTGCGGGAAGTTTATCGAGGAGGGGTACGAGGTTGTGTATATCAGCCTCGGCTCGGGCCTGTCCGCCTCGCATAACAACTGCCGACTGGCCTCGGAGGAGCTGCCAGGTCTGTATGTGGTGGACAGCTGCAACCTGTCCACCGGCATGGGTCTGCTCGTTCTGGAAGCGGCCGAGCGCGTTGCCGCCGGTATGTCGGCCAAGCAGATCGCGGACGAGGTGCAGGCACTGGCGTGCAAGGTGGAAGCCAGCTTCGTTATCGACACGCTGGAATTTCTGCATAAAGGCGGCCGTTGCTCCGCTTTGGCAATGATGGGCGCCAACCTGCTGCAGCTCAAGCCCTGCATTGAGGTGGATAACACCAACGGCAAGATGGGCGTCAGCAAGAAATACCGTGGCTCGTTGGATAAGGCGCTGCAGCAGTACGTGTACGATCGCCTCAAGGGTCGCGATGATATTCGCACCGACCGCATCTTCATTACCCACTCCGGTATTTCGGAGGAGCGCATTGCGATCGTCAAGGCGGCGGTCGAGGAGTGCATGGCGTTTGACGAGATATTCATCACCCGCGCCGGCTGCACCATTTCCTCTCATTGCGGCCCCAACACGTTGGGCATTCTGTTTATGAAGAAATAACCCCTTGGAAAAGTAAGATGCTCACCCTGCCAGCAGGGTGAGCATCATTTTTTCTATCATTAGGCCTAATGCGCCGCCGAGCAGCAGCAGCAGAAACTGCCGCAGACGTCGGCGTCGGCGCGCACGGCGCAGACCGGTATAGCCTTCTTGTGATCGCAGCATCCGCTGAGCCTCGTCGTGCAGCAGTTCTTCCGGCTCATCGGTGCACGCCGGACGCACCACCAGAAACGCCCGCTCAAAATAGGGACTTCCGGTGCCGGTCACCTCCACGATCTGTCGGCTGACCCCTTTTATCATACGCGCCCCCCCTTTGATAAATTGTCACGGAAGGAGTATGGGAAGGGGGTGGTGATTTATGCAAAAAATCAGGGTAAAAATTCCGTCGAAACGGCGTGTCGGACAAGGCAATATAACTCTTTGTAATAATTTGTTTTTCACCGTTTTGGTGGAAAACTCTGTGGAAAATGTGAACAAATCGCGGTTTCAAAGGGGTTTTCACAGGCGTTTGCCGTCGAAAAACCCTCGATTTTCTATTTTTTACCGTTTTTTTGCATACAAACTGTTGAATTTTTCACCGCATACGAATGCATCACGGCATACGGCTGGTGAGGTACTGCACCGACCGTTCGACAGCATCGCGCGAATTGCCCCAATCGGCCCCTTCGCTGCTGCTGCGATAGTCAAACATTTTGCAGAAATGTGACACGTCGCCGTGCAGCTCGCTCAGCGTGCGGCGGGACAGCTCGGCGGCGACCTTGGCGAATTCCGGCACCCGCTTTTTGTTCATACACGCCTCGGCGGTGCCGACCAGTCGGGTGAAGTGGGGGAGACACAGCTGCGGCTGCTCGGCAAACAGTTTGCGGAAATCGTCCTCGTTTTCCCACAGACGGCAGACGGTGGCGAGCATACGCTCCATCGCCCAATCTACCTGCTTGCACAGAAAGCACGTTGCCCCGCGCTCGCCGGCATTCTTCGCCTGCTTGCGTCCATTGACACCGAGGAGGGGCGTGCTTTTGAACACCTGCTGCTCCAACTCGTCCAGATGGCTTTCCAACATCAGCGCCACACCCAAACGGTTGCGCTGCTTTAAGATCAGGCGATAATGGTCGATGCAAAAGCCCAACCGATTGGTCTCAATACGCACGTCCGGCTCCATCATCGCGGCACCGGTGATATATTCCGCCACCCGCTTCTCCAACAGGTCGCGCATTCGGCAGATGGGACAGCCGTCCTTGGGTTCAAAAACCTCACTTACGGGAATACTGGTGATATCCTCACGCATCGGGAACACATCCTTTCCTCACAAGTATACCAATATCCGCCCCTCGGCACAAGTTTTTTTAAAAAAGTAGCGGATTTTTTGCAAAAACTCTTTCAAATTTCGCAGAGATGGTGTATAATATCACCACATTGATTTAGGAGGTCAATTTTATGCCTTTGGTAAATACGAAAGAGATGTTCCAGAAAGCGTACGAGGGCGGCTACGCCATCGGCGCGTTCAACGTCAACGACATGGAGATCGTGCAGGGCATCGTCGATGCTTGCAAGGAGATGAACTCTCCTGTCATCCTACAGGTATCCGGCTCGGCTCGTAAATATGCTCGCCACGGCTATCTGTACCACATGGTGCAGGCCGCAGTGGAAGAGACCGGTCTGCCGATCGCGCTGCATCTGGACCATGGCTCCAGCTTTGAGCTGTGCAAGGAGTGCATCGACGGTGGCTTCACCTCCGTGATGATCGACGGCTCTCATCTGCCGTACGAGGAGAACGTGGAAGTGACCCGCAAGGTCGTGGAGTATGCGCACGCCCGCGGTGTCACGGTGGAAGGCGAGTTGGGTCAGCTGGCCGGTGTTGAGGACGAAGTCAGTGTTGAAGCGGATAAGGCCAACTACACCGATCCTGAGCAGGTGCAGGATTTTGTGACCCGCACCGGCGTGGATTCGCTGGCGATCGCCATCGGCACCAGCCATGGCGCGTTCAAGTTCAAGCCCGGCCAGAAGCCGCAGCTTCGCTTTGACATTCTGAAGGAGGTCATGGATCGCCTGCCCGGCTTCCCGATCGTGCTGCACGGCGCTTCCTCGGTTATGCCGGAGTACGTCGCCATCGTCAATCAGTACGGCGGCCAGATGGCGGATGCCATCGGCATTCCGGAGGATATGCTGCGTGAAGCGGCGTCCCTCGCCGTCTGCAAGATCAACGTGGACTCCGACCTGCGCCTGGCGCTGACCGCCGGTATTCGTCGTCATCTGGCGGAGAACCCGACGCACTTCGATCCCCGCCAGTATCTGGGCGAGGGCCGCACCTGCATCACCGAAGTGGTGAAGCACAAGATCCAGAACGTTCTGGGCAGCGCCGGTCGCGCTTAATTTCGGTTTTATCAAAGACCCTGCTGATCTCGGTTGGCAGGGTCTTGCTTTAGATATCCCGCAGAAAGGATGGGATCTGCCATGTCCCTCTTGGTCATCGACGGCAACAGCATCCTCAACCGTGCCTTTTACGGTATCAAGGTGCTGACCACACACGATGGAACGCCCACCAACGCCTTGGTCGGCTTCCTCAATATCTACCACCGCCTGTTGGATCAAACCAAGGCAGACGCGGTGGCGGTCGCCTTTGACCGTAAGGCACCGACCTTCCGCCACGCGATGTACAGTGAATACAAGGCAGGGCGTAAGGGTATGCCGGAGGAGCTGGCGATGCAGCTGCCGCTTATCAAGGAGCTGCTCACGTATATGGGCTGCTCGGTGGTGGAGCAGGATGGCTACGAGGCAGATGACATTCTCGGCACGCTGTCCGCGGCTGCGGCGGCACAGGGCGTGCCGTGCTACATCGCCACCGGCGACCGCGACTCGCTGCAACTCGTGGGGGACGGTGTTACCGTTCTTCTCGCGGCGACACGGATGGGGCAGCCGGAAACGTTGGTCTACGACCGCGCCGCCATCCAAGAAAAATACGGTCTTTCTCCGGAGCAGCTTATCGATCTGAAAGCCCTGATGGGTGACTCCAGCGATAACATCCCCGGTGTTCCCGGTGTGGGTGAAAAGACCGCGCTGGACCTGCTGCATCAGTTCGGCACGTTGGACGGCGTGTACGAGCATCTGTCGGACGTGCGCGACAGCCTGCGCCGTAAGCTGGAGGCGGGGCGCGAGAGCGCTTATCTCAGCCGTCAGCTGGGCGAGATCTGCCGCACGATGCCGCTTACGGACACCGCACCGTCCGCATATGCGCTGCGCGAGCCGCAGCGTGACGAGCTTGCGCTGCTGATGACACGGTTGGAGCTGTTTAAGCTGATGGACCGTATGGGCGTTGCTCCCGCCACTGCCGCACCGACCGCGGCACAGGCGGCACCGGCCTTGACCGAGGCCGACGCTGCCCAGCTTCTTGCTTGTTCGGTCATTGACATTTGGGTGGCGGAGGATACCGTGTGGCTGTCGGCAGACGGCAAGGCGGCTTCGCTGCCGGTAAACGATCTGTTCTTTTTGAACTGTCTGGCCGATCCCGCCGTGGGCAAACGCGTGGCAGATACCAAGGCATTGGCGGCGCTCGCGTTGGAATACGGCGTGACCCTCGCCGGTGTCACGATGGACACGCAGCTTGCCGCGTACCTGTTGGACCCCTTGGCATCCGGCTATGAGCTGCTGCGTGTTGCGCAGCAATACGGCGTGGCGGCACCCGAGGGCGAGCAGCCGGAGGAGCTGCGCGTGCTGTCGCCGCTTGCGGATAAATTGACCGCGGAGATCGCTGCCGCGGGTCAGGACAAGCTGCTGCGCGAGATGGAGATCCCGCTGGCACTGGTGTTGGCGGATATGGAGCGCGTCGGTTTTGCCGTGGACCGTGAGGGGCTGCAGCGGTTCGGCACGGCGCTCGGTGAGCATATTGACGAGCTCACCGCCGGCATCGCCGAGGCGGTGGGCTATGCGTTTAACCTAAATTCCCCAAAGCAGCTTGCCAAGGCACTGTTTGAGGACCTCGGTCTGCCGGCCAAAAAGAAGACCAAATCCGGGTATTCCACCAACGCCGAGGTGTTGGAGAGCCTGCGCAATGCGCATCCCGTCGTGGGGATGATCTTGGATTACCGCACGCTGTCCAAGCTGAAATCCACCTATTGCGACGGCTTGGAGAAGGAGATCGCCGAGGACGGACGCATTCATACCAGTTTTAATCAGACGGAGACCCGCACCGGCCGTATCTCCTCCACCGAACCCAATCTGCAGAACATTCCGGTGCGACAGGAGCTCGGCCGCGAGTTGCGCCGCTTCTTCCACGCCCGCGACGGCGCGGTGCTGTGCGATGCGGACTACTCGCAGATCGAACTGCGGGTACTGGCAGCGTTGTCCGGTGACGAGACAATGGTGCGCGCCTTCAATGAGGAAGAGGACATTCATCGCATCACCGCCGCGCAGGTGTTCAACGTGCCGGAGGAGATGGTGACTCCGTTGATGCGCTCGCAGGCCAAGGCGGTCAATTTCGGCATCGTCTACGGCATCGGTGCGCACTCGCTGTCCGAGGATATCCACGTCTCCTACGGCGAGGCGAAGCGATACATTGACCAGTATTTGGCAAAGTACAGTGCTGTCGCCGGTTATATGGATAACCTGATCGAGACGGCGCGGCAGACCGGCTATGCCGAAACGTTGTTCGGTCGTCGTCGGCCGTTGCCCGAACTGAGGGTTACTAATCACATGACTCGCGCCTTTGGTGAGCGCGTTGCCCGCAATATGCCGATCCAAGGTACGGCGGCGGATATTATCAAACTAGCGATGATCCGTGTACACGAGCGCCTGCGCCGTGAAGGCCTGGATGCGCAGCTGATCCTGCAGGTGCACGACGAACTCATCGTGGAGGCAGCCGAGCAGGATGCCGACCGCGCCTCGGCAGTGCTGCAGGAGGAAATGGAAGCTGCGGCATCTCTTGCGGTGCGTCTGCGTGCGGACGTGCATACCGGTAAGACGTGGTACGACGCTAAGCAATAAGTTTTTTCGCCTTTTGCGGGAAAATCTCTTTGCGCAGCGCGAAATTTATGGTACACTGTAAGAAACACGCGAAAGGAGAATGCCCCATGACCCGCATCGTCACGCACAGCGTCGCAGAGACCCAGGCTGTCGGCAGCAGCTTGGCTCGGCACTGCACGGCCGGTACGGTGGTGGCATTCTTCGGTGGCTTGGGTATGGGCAAGACCGCGTTTGTTCGGGGAATGGCACAGGTGCTGTCTCCGGCGGCGGAGGTGTCCAGCCCCACCTTTGCGTTGGTCAACGACTACGGCGGTACACCGCCGCTCGTGCATTTTGATATGTACCGTGTCACTGGCTGGGAGGATCTCGATACCACCGGCTTCTTCGATTATCTGGACGCCGGCGCGATCCTTGCCGTAGAGTGGAGCGAAAACATTGAGGCGGCGCTACCGGAGGACGCGGTGCGCATCACCTTTGAACGTCTGTCCGAAACTGACCGTGCCATCACGGTAGAGGGGGTGTCGCTGTGAAAGCGTTACCGCAACCGTATACGCTGCTGGCGGTGGAATCCTCCGCCGGTCCTGCCTCCTGCGCGGTACTGCGCGTGGAGGACGGACGCGAAACGCTGCTTTGCTCCGCGTCTGTCAACACCCGCCTGACCCACAGCCAGACCCTGATGCCGATGATCGAGGATATGCTGCGCAATGCCGGTCTGTCGCTGGACGCGGTGGATGCCTTGGCGGTTGCGGTCGGCCCCGGTTCGTTCACCGGTGTTCGCATCGGTGTGGCGGCAGTCAAGGGCTTGGCATTTCCGCAGGACCTGCCCTGCGTACCGGTCTCCACGTTGGAGGGGATGGCACGCCGCTTTGAAGGGCTGCCGATGAACTGTGATATTTTGACGGCGATGGATGCCCGCTGCCGTCAGGTGTATACCGCCCTGTTTTCGCTGCACGACGGCGTGCTGACGCGGGAAACGCCGGACGAGGCGCTGTCGCTGGACGAGCTGTCCGAGCGCTTGACGATGCGAGAGCGTCCCATTCTGGTGGTGGGGGACGGCGCAGCGCTGTGCTGTGCCGAAATGCCGCATTTGCGGCTTGCTCCCGCCGGTCAGCGTGACCAAAGCGCGGTGGGCGTTGCCCGTGCCGCCGTGCCGCGGTTGGCCGCCGACGAATGCGTGTCGGGGGATACGCTGCTTCCCGTGTACCTGCGCCTGCCGCAGGCAGAGCGTGAGTTGCGCCGCCGTCAGGCCGAGGGCAAATAACCGTTGGAATCCTTCCGCGTGTGTCGCGGATCATCATTACCATACTGGAGGTTACTGTTATGTCTAAGCCGTTTATTGCGGAGCATCCGTTGATCCAACACAAGGTCTCGATCCTGCGCGACAAGAGCACCAGCTCCAAGCAGTTCCGCGAGCTCATCCGTGAGATCACCCAGCTGATGGTGTATGAGGCGACCCGCGATCTGCCGCTGTGCGACGCTATCGTTGAAACGCCGATGGCAGTGATGACCGGCAAGAAGATCGCCGGCCGCAAGCTGGCGTTCGTGCCGATCCTGCGTGCCGGTCTGGGTATGGTGGACGGCGCGGTGGAGCTGGTTCCCTCGGCGCGTGTGGGCCACATCGGTCTGTACCGCAACGAGGAGACCCTCAAGCCGGTAGAATACTATTGCAAGCTTCCCGGTGATATTGAGGAGCGCGAGGTCATCGTGCTGGATCCCATGCTGGCGACCGGCGGCTCCGCAGTGGATGCTATCGGCCAGATCAAGCAGCGCGGTCCCAAAAGCATCAAGTTTATGTGCATCATTGCCGCTCCCGAAGGCCTGAAGGCGCTGACGGAAGCCCATCCGGATGTGCAGGTCTACTGCGCCGCACTGGATGACCATCTCAATGAAAAGGGCTATATCGTTCCCGGTCTCGGCGATGCCGGCGACCGTATTTTCGGTACGAAATGATCAAAGCCGCCTTCCTGCGTTTCGGCAGGGAGGCGGCTTCGTTGTTTATTTGACTTTTTCGCAAAAATGCGGTACAATACCACCGAATATGGAGTTTTTGAAAAAGAGGGGATAGTTATGCAGATCTCACCGTCGATCTTAACCTGTGATTTCGCACATCTGGCGGAGGAATTGGCGTTTGTGGAAGCCTCCGGTGCCGATATGGTGCATCTGGATGTGATGGACGGCGTGTTTGTTCCGAATTTAAGCTTCGGTCCGCCGGTGATCGCGCGGATGCGTCCGCTGACCTCCCTGTTTTTTGACGTGCATCTGATGATGGAGTATCCCGACCGTTTGGTCAAGGCGTTTGCCGATGCCGGCGCGGATCTCATCAACTTCCATATTGAAAGTGCCGCTCCGGTTGCGGAGACGTTGGCACAGATCCACGCGCTCGGCAAGCAAGCCGCGCTCACCCTCAAGCCCAAAACGCCGGCCGAGGCGGTGTTCCCGTACCTCCATCAGGTAGAGATGGTGCTGGTGATGACGGTGGAGCCCGGCTTTGGCGGTCAGAAGTTTATGGCGGACCAGATGCCGAAAGTACGCGCGCTGCGTGAGGAGATCGATCGCCGCGGTCTGTCGGTCAAGATCCAGGTGGATGGCGGTGTTTCTGCGGTGACCGCACCGGAAACGGCGGCGGCAGGCGCGGATATTGCCGTGGTGGGCAGTGCGCTGTTCAACGCGGAGGATCCGGCAGCGTTGGTGCAGGAGATCCATGCGCTGTAAGTAATCGGTGCAGCGCGTTGCCGACCGCGAGCGGTCGGCCGTGCTCCTCGGTGTAGGCGGCAGCGGCGCTGCCGTCGGCTACCCGCTCGGCAAATTCGTACAGCAGCCGTTTGCACGGCTCACCGGAAACGATATCCGGATACAGGATCAGCCGATACCCCTGTTTCCAGCAAAACAGCGAGGCTGCGGGCAGCTGCTCCTCGGCAAGCCCGCCGAGACTGTCACCAAACCGCAGCAGGTCGTCAGCGTCGTGTATGGTGTATACCGCCGGCTCGGCCGTGGGGAAGAGCTCCCGCCGTCGTCCGGGTGTCAACAGTAGCAGGCAGCCGTCGCTCAGCGGCAACGCCTCCACCGTCAGCCCCTGCTCGGCGCGGAACGCCAATCGCTGTTGTGCCACGTTGATCAGCTTGAGTACGGCACGCCGTGTAGCGGCGTCGCGGGCGTTCATTTGCTCGAATGCCAATCCGAAGCGCTGCATATCCGCGCGTGTCATCCATATTTTCAGGCAGCCGCCCTTGAGCGGTTCCATTTTCATCGTATATCCCTCCCGTAATGGGTGTTTACTATCATCATATTATGAGTACAGGCTCTTGGCAAGGAGCAAATTTTGGAGAATTTTGACCCGATGAGGAAAGGTGGTGCTTCCCATGCGCATCGGCAAAGGTTTACGCTTACTGTTTCAAAAGGCCCCGGCGATCGACCGTCCCACAGCGGAATGGTCGGATATTGCCCAGGTCGTGCTGCCGTATACCTATTTTGCGGATTCGGAGGCACGTCCGTCGGTATTTTTGTACGATACGGTGCGGCGCGGTACGCCGCTGTCCGTGTCGGAGGATGTGCAAGTACCGGTGCTGTCGAGTGTTACCGGTGTGGTGAGCGGCGTCCGTGAGGTCGTACATCCGCTGTACGGCACGATGGATTGTGCGGTCATCGACTGTGTTCCCGCCGAACCGGAGCCGGAGCTGCCGGCACCGTATGTGGGCGAGCTGAGTGCGGACGAGCTGTGCGTGGCAGCCGAGGCGGCGCACATCATTGACGAACTGGACGGTGTGCCGTTGTCGCTGAAGCTGCGCGAATGGCGTGAGACCGGCTGCGACTATCTGGTGGCAGACGGTGTCCAGATCCAGCCTTATGAGTCCAGCGCTTGGGCGGTGCTGCGCGACCACGCGGAGAAGGTCGTGGAAGGTCTCGCTCTGGCGGCGCGGGCGGCCGGTACCACGCGGTATCATATTGCCGTGTGCCTGTCGGGGCAGCGTCGCCGTTCGCTGATGATGCGTGTCGGCAGACGCCATCTGTATCAAACCGATTCTTACTATCCGGCCGGTGAGCCGATCCGCCGTTCGGTGCGCCCGCATTCGCGCACAGCGGCACCCGATGCCCGCGTTTGCCGCATCGGTGTGCAGGCGTGTTTGGCGCTGTACCGCGCGGTATATTACCATCAAACGCACGACCGCTGCACCTTGACGGTGGCCGGTAACGCGGTACGCGAGCCGCAGAACGTGACAGTTCCCTTCGGCACGACGGTGCAGGAGGTGCTGGCGCGTTGCGGGCTGACGGAAGATCCGTCGCACCTCATTCTCGGCGAGATCATGACCGGTGTCACCGCGGCGACGCAGGATATTCCCATCCTGCCGGGCATGACCTGCATTCTGGCGTTTACCGCCGGTGCGATCCGTACGGTACAGCCGCGCACCTGCATCGGCTGCGGGCGCTGTGTGGAGGTCTGTCACGCCGAGCTGCTGCCGTTTGAGATCGTGCGGCGCTTCCGCAATATGCATTATGAGCGTCTCGGCGCGTTGGAGGCCTCGTCCTGCGACAACTGCGGCGCTTGTTCCTACGTCTGCCCTTGTGGTATCGATCTCGCCTCTATCATTACGGAGGCTCGCGGTACCGACAGTGCGATATTACTGGAATTGGAGGAGGAGTTCGATGCTTAGAGCTTCTGTCGCTCCCCATATCCGTGAGCCGCGTCACCCGCTGTATCAGGCAGGCGGCGTGCTGCTGTGCCTGCTTCCTTTGGTCGGCTTTTCCTGCCTGTATTACGGCCTGCGCCCGCTACTGTTGGTGCTGTCCGGCATGCTGGCTGCGGTGCTGACCGAAGCACTGTGCTGTGCGGTCGCCCACCGCCGCCTTTCCGTAGGGGACGGTACGGCTGCCGTGACCGGCGGTCTTATCGGGGCGATGTTGTCCCCGCTGACACCGCTTTGGATACCCGTGATCGGTGCGATGTTTGCCATCGGTGTTGCCAAGATGCCGTTTGGCGGTGTCGGTCGCAACATTTTCAACCCTGCGGCAGCCGGTATGGCGTTTTGCGTCATCTGCTTCGAAACGCGGCTGTTCGCGTATCCCGATCCGTCGCAGAGTGCGGCGCTGCCGCTGTTTGACACAGCCGGTGTCATTACGGCGATGTCACCCACACAGCAGCTTGCCTCCGGCGGTATTCCGGATCTGGATCTAGTCACGTTGCTCAGCGGCGATTTCCCGGGACCGATCGCCTCTGCGGGTATTTTGATCCTGTTGGCGGCAGCGTTGTATCTGTTTGTTCGCCACTCCTCGTCGCCGTATATTCTGTTGTCCTATCTGGCAACGTGCGCCGTCATTGCCGCGCTGTTCCCCCGCACCGAGGTCGGTGCCGGTGTCAGTATCCAGTTGGAACTGTTTACCGGTCTGCTTCTGTTCTGCGGTGTGTTCTTGCTCAGCGATCCGGTCACCGCCCCGCGTTTCTGGCTGGCGCGCATCGTCTACGGTGTGATGGCGGGTATCTTGGTGATGATCCTGCGTCACCAC
Source organism: Acutalibacteraceae bacterium (assembly GCA_045578625.1). Classification (GTDB taxonomy): domain Bacteria; phylum Bacillota; class Clostridia; order Oscillospirales; family Acutalibacteraceae; genus RGIG3009. The sequence continues at coordinate 52,213 of JAZNKN010000057.1, forward strand.
GGCCGTTTTGAATGCTGTGAATTCTTTGCGGTACTGTTGGTGAATTCGTTTTCACCGCTGTTGGATCGTACCTGCTGGTCGCTTCTTCGTAAGCTTCGCCGTTGGAAGGAGAGGGTGCCCGCATGAAAAAGATGCCTGCCGTCCGCTCCCTGCTGTCGGCGTTCTGGGATGCGTTTCTGCCGCAGAACGTCGTATTGGTGCAGGCAATGGGTCTCTGCCCGATCTTGGCGATCGGCTACGACCTGAAATACGGCGTGACTTTGGCGGTTTGCACCGCCGTGGTATTGGTACCCGCCAATCTGCTGCTGTCGCTGCTCGGCGAAAAGTTTCCGCTGTGGCTGCGTCCGCCGGTGTACGCGCTGCTGACCACGCTGCTGCTGCAAGGAGCGGCTTTCGTTCTCCATCAGTATATCTCGGTGGATATTTACGCGGCGCTGTACCTGTTTTTACCGTTGATGGCGGTCAACTCGCTGTTCACGGTGCGCGCCTCCGTCGTACAGTCGGGGAACACCCATCCGTTGCTGTCGCTCGCGGATTCGCTGGGTGCCGCGTTGGGCTTTGCACTGGTACTGTGTATGGCTTCCGCACTGCGTGAGATCGCCATTTACGGAACCATCTGGGATATTCCTTTGGGTCATTCCGCACGGTTTACCGAAGCGGAGCATCCGTTTATCGGTTACGTGCTGCTCGGCTTTATGGCGGCTACCCTACAGTGGGGTCGTCAGTTTGTACGCCGCCTCTCTGCCCGAAAGGAGGAGATGCCGCTATGACCGTACTTCGTGATATACTGGTCTATCTGCTCGTCACCGCGACGATGCAGAATCTGGTGTTGACCGCCGGTTTCGGATCGTCCTCTTTGGCACGGATGGTGCGCCGTCCGCGCTACCGTCAGGCATATACGAGGCTGCTGCTGGTGTACACCGTGGTGACGACCGCGCTGTTTTATCCGTTGGATCAACTGCTGCCCTTTGATTGGCGGTTCCGTATGCTGCGTCCGCTCATCGTGATCGTATTGGCGGTATTGCTGTACGTGGGTACCGTTCTGGTCGCGATCCGCCGCTTCCCGATCTGGTATCGGCGTATGCGGCGGCTGCTGCCATTGGCAGTGTTCAACAACGTCGTGGTGGGTGCGGCGCTTGTTACCAACTATCAGCTGTCGGTATCCTTCTTTCCGGCACTGGGTATTGCCGCCGGTGCGGCTTTGGGCTTCACGCTGCTGTCGTCGCTCAGCGCGGAGGCGTTGGAGCGTATGGACAATCCGGATACGCCCGCCGCGTTTCGCGGCCTGCCCGGTACGTTGGTGTATCTGGGACTGCTGGCACTAGCACTGATGGGCTTCGATTCGGTGCTGAATTTGGTTTGATGGTAGTTGTTTTTATGCCGTTGAGGGGGATGCACTGTCATACGCTATGATAAGAGACAGTGTTCTATGGTAATTTTGGGAACGCGAGAGGAGTATCTATGAAACAGCGGCTTTTTTACAGAGAATGGGCATACCTTTCGGGTGTCATTACCATGGCGTTCGGCGCGGCGTTTATGGAGCACGCGGGCTTCGGTCTGTCGATGGTGATCGCTCCGGCGTATCTGCTGCATTGCGCCTTGGCGCCGTTACTGCCGTGGTTTTCCTTCGGCGTGGCGGAGATGGCATTCCAAGCACTGCTGATCCTGCTGCTGTGTCTGATCCTGCGTCGCTTCCGTGTTTCCTTCTTGTTTTCGTTCGTCACCTCGGTGATCTACGGCTTCTGCCTGGATGGGGCGATCCTGTTGGTGACACCCATTCCGCATACTATCGCTCTGCGCTTGCTGCTGTACGTCGGCGGTATGGTCATTACCTCGGCGGGTGTCGCGTTTTTTTGTCGGACCTACATCGCTCCGGAGGCATACGAGTTGTTTGTGGAGAAGGTTTCCGAGCGGTTTCACAAGCCGTTCCATCACTGCAAGACCGTGTATGATTGTTGCAGCTGCCTACTCAGCGTGATCCTGTCCTTCGTCTTGTTTGGCTGGGGGCAGTTCGTGGGCGTTAGTTGGGGTACGGTGGTATGCGCACTGATCAACGGTACGCTCATCGGCCTGTTTGAAAAGCTGTACGACCGTCTGTGGCGCTTTGAGGATCGTTTCCCGAAGTTCCACCGCATTATGCCTTGACCGAATATAACAAAAAGCACACTCACGTGACGTGAGTGTGCTTTTTTCATGCGGTTTATGCGAACCACTGGCGGATCTCCTCTGCAGAGGCACGGTAGGTGCCGGAAGCAAACGGCGGACGACCGCCGCCCTTACCTTGCAGCGCTTCATTTGCGGCCTTTACCAAAGCAGAGAACTTCTCTCGGTTGCTGTACAGCGTGTAGCGATACCCATCGGTGTCGTTGCCGTTCAACACGACGCAGACACCGCCGCAGCGTTCGGCAGTGACCTCCGCCAGATGGCGCGCCGCGTCCACGGGGAGCGCACTGATAAGCACGGAGGGACTGTCGGTCATCGGCTGCGATGCGGCAAGCTCCTCGGCAACGGTGAGCAACAGCCGCTCGGTCTGCCATTTCGCGGTATCCACCGCCGCGACGTAGCCGTCAAATGCGGCGATCCCTTTTTCCTGCACGGTGGACAGCGCCGCCGTGATATGCGAGGTCAGCGCCTGCTTTTGCTGATAGTCGCGCACCGCGGTCGCGCCGCACATCAGCTGCAGCCGTACGCCGCCCTTGTAGTGCTTGGCGTCCGTGATCTTGAGCATCCCGATCTCGCCGGTGCGCGCCACGTGCGGCGCACAGCAGGCGCACACGTCCACGCCGTCCACCACCACGATTCGCACCGCTCCGTCGATCTCCTTTTTACTGCGGTACGGCAGCGTCGCCAACTCCTCGGGGGAGGGGTAAGAGGCGGTGATGGCGCGATTTTGGCAGATCACGGCGTTGGCCTTAAGCTCCAGCTCGTCCAACTGCTGTCGCGACAGCACGCCGTCGTAATCAATGGTTACCAGCTCGTCGCCCAGGTGGAAGCCGACGTTGTGCAGACCGTATTGGCGGGTCACCAATCCGGACAGGACGTGCTCGCCGGAGTGGTGCTGCATCCGATACCACCGTTGCTCCCAATCGATCTGTCCCTGCACCGTTTCGCCCACGGTCAGGGGACGGTCGGTGAGATGCCAGATGGTGTCGGTCTCTACCGTATGCTTTACCTGTGTGTCGCCTAATATACCGGCGTCGCCCTTTTGACCGCCGCCCTCGGGGCAGAAGGCGGTCTGATCCAAGGCGACCGCAAACCCATCCCCCTGCGGACGGCAGGCGGTAACGGTGGCAGTGAATTCACACAGATAGCTATTCTCGTCAAACAAGCGGCGCGTTGCGCTCATAGGATGAACCTCCTTGTGCCGTGCTACGGTTGTCATTATACGGTGTTTGAAAGCAAATAGCAAGTGTCGCAATAAAAAAAGGCTTCCCGGCCTGACCGGGAAGCCTTTGGGTTGTTTATCAGGCCTCTTCCACGTTGCCGCAGCGTACCGCTTCGAAGTCCTCCTCGATCTCCTGGGACGGAGCCTTCGTGAGCAGCGAGACGACGATGATGCAGACGGTGGAGAAGATGAAGGCGGGCAGCAGCTCGTAGATGCCGAACACGCCGCCGAGCGGCTTAATGACCAGCTTCCACAGGAACACCATGCCAGCACCGCCGACCATACCGGCGATCGCACCGGCACGGTTGATGCGTTTCCAGAACAGCGAGAGGATCATCGACGGGCCGAAGGTGGCGCCGAAGCCGGCCCATGCAAAGGACACGATGCTGAAGATAACGCTGTTTTCATCCAATGCGATCACGATGCCGATGAGCGCCAGCACCAACAGGGTGATACGCGAAACGATCATAACCTGCTTGTCGGTGGCGTTCTTTTTGCAGATGCCCTGGAAAATGTTCTTGGAGAATGCGGAGGCGGCGATCAGCAGATACGAGTCAGACGAGCTGATGGTTGCAGCCAGAATACCCGCCATCACGAAGCCGGCAACGATTGCCGGAAGCGTGCTGGTGGACAGCGTGATAAAGATGTTCTCCGCGCTGGAAGCGGTGAGGTGCTTTACGGGGAACAGCTGACGGCCGATGATACCGATGAACACGGCAACGGCCAGCGAAACGACGACCCACACCATCGCAATGCGGCGGGAACGCTTCAGCTCGCTTTCCTTACGGATCGCCATAAAGCGCAGCAGCACCTGCGGCATACCGAAGTAGCCGAGACCCCATGCCAGCATCGAGCAGACGGACAGAACGCCGTACTCGGAAGCAGCGCCGAACACCGGCTGGCCGTTTGCCACGACCTGCGTCGCCACACCGTCGACCTCCACGGTCGTGGGGGTGGCCAGACCGAAGAACTCTAAGAAGCCGGGGATGTTGTTGGCGTTGTCGATGACAGCGCCGATACCGCCGGCGTTGATGGTGCTGATGATCACGATAACGGTCAGCGCAATGATCATCACGATGGCCTGCATAAAGTCGGACACGCTTTCGGCAAGGAAGCCGCCGAGCAGCGTATACAGCAGCACGAACGCCGCGCCGATGAGCATCATCAGGCGATAATCCAGACCGAACAGGGTGGAGAAGAGCTTGCCGCAGGTCACAAAACAGCTCGCGGCATACACGGTGAAGTAGACCAGAATAAACGCGGCGGCGATGAACATGATGGTCTTTTTCTTCTCACGGAAGCGGTTGGAGAAAAACTCCGGCAGGGTGATGGAGTTGTTGGCACGTACACTGTACCGGCGCAGACGCTTGGAGACGATGAGCCAGTTTAAGTAAGTACCGATCGCCAGACCGATGGCGGTCCAGGCGGCATCCGCGAGGCCGCACCAGTAGGCGACGCCCGGCAGACCCATCAGCAGCCAGCCGCTCATATCCGAAGCCTCCGCGCTCATTGCGGTGACCCACGGGCCGAGCGAACGGCCGCCGAGGAAATATTCCTCCGAGTTTTTGTTGGCGCGTTTGGCATACAACACACCGATCACGATCACGATTGCCATGTAAATGGCCATAGCAATCAGGATCTGCACAGTTTTCCAAGGCATACAATACCCTCCTATATCCGGGACAAATTCCCAAAAGATAGCTTTATCATATCAAAAAACCACAGACATTGCAACAAAAAGATAAAAATCTTTTCGAGTGACGATGTAGTGAAGTTTGGCTGATTGAATTGTACTGTAAAATTCTGTGATTTGCAATGAAATCGCGCAAGGCGCGATGAAATCCTCACTCTGTTCGGATGAAATCTGCATCACGCACGCAGCGCGCATCATGTTTCGTAAGGACCGCATCACTCAAAAAAGTCCCTTTTGTCGGTAGACAAAAGCGACTTTTTTGTTGCGAAAGACTGCCCAAAAGTAGTGTAAATTGGGGTAAGAAAGACGAAAAGTAATGTGATGTGACATCTGTTATTTTTTACAAAACATATGTAACAAAAGAACCTGCAATGGAACCATCCGGCATTTTGGTTGGACTAATCGAGAACTTATTTTTTAACCAAAGACGATGAGAAGGTACATTCCCTATATCGCAGTAGGCGCGAACTTGATAAACATCTTCTTGTTTAGCCGTTTTAATAATTTCATTCAGCATTTTGGATGCAATACCCTGACACCTCAAATTTGTATAGATAACTTCGATTATATTTATGAAAATTTCACTTTGCTCAACAGGCGCAGGAATATCTCGTTTAAAAGCCCAAAGATAACCAACTATTGTATCTTCAATTTCGGCTATAACAAAGAATCCTCCATCATGAATGACATTCTGAATATTCGGATAATCATTTAAAAGTTTTTCTTTTTCTGATTCTGTTCCAAATCGAATAACTACTTTTTCAGGCATTACTATTTTCATTCTCCTTTGCAGTGTTAATAGATGCAATTAAGATACGGCGAATTGTACCGCACTGATTATAAAGGTCAACAGCGGTTTCTCTGTTCAAGATATCGGATTTCACAAACAGTTCCAGCCAATACTCTGTTTCGTAACATTCCTTCAAAGCGATCTGCAATTTCGCAATAAAGTCGAGTTTCCCGTGGGCATAGTTAGCTTCGTGAACATTGGCGCCGATGGATGTTGCGCTACGCTCCAGTTGATTAACTAAAGAGTAGTGTCCTTTAATGGTCTCGCAGAGTTTGATTATCTTAACAGCAAAGCCTGTTGAAAGTTCCCGAAGTTTTGACTCAGCCATATAAATACCGCCTTTCTTATCACAATTATACCATATCAATTAGAACACTTAAAGTGAAATATCCTGCGGATGTGAAATAATGACCTGCGGTCATTGTGAAATATTCGGTGTGCCACCGAATGTGAAATGAAATAAATCCACCCACGCCCGCAGGCATTTCACATTGCGAAGCAATATTTCACGCGCGCAGCGTATTTCACAAATCCCGAAGGGGATTTATTTCGTTGAAAAGAACCACCATTTGTTCGGTAGACAAATGGTGGTTCTTTTCTGGTGCCGCTGACCGGGGTCGAACCGGTACGGTATTGCTACCGAGGGATTTTAAGTCCCTTGTGTCTGCCAATTCCACCACAGCGGCATATAAACGGGCAAAGCCCGTTATTTGTATTTTTCACCGATCGCCGTTTTACGCGAAATACAAGCTCTTATCCGGAAATTCCGGCTCGCAGGTGATGTTCAGCCCCATCTTGCGCAGGGTGGATTCGTCACCGGAATGCAGCAGCTGCGTCGAATGCAGCTCGCAACCACGCAGCTTCGGGAGCTGTTCCACCGCGGCGGCCGCGGTCTCGTCGGAGGCGGCGCAGATATACAGTGCGGTCAACACGTCGTCGGCCTTCAGCACGCTGCTCTGGCTTTTCAGCAGATCCAGTTTCAGCTTCAGCACCGGCTCAAGCACCTGCGGACTCATCAGCAATACGCTTTTCGGAATGTCGGCCAGCACCTTGATGGCGTTCAGCATCGCGCCGCTGCATGCGCTGAGCAGGCGGGTGGCCTTACCGGTGATAACGCGGCCATCGGGCAACTGGATCGCCGCCGCGGGCGCGCCGTTGCAGGCTTCCTTCTTGGACAGCGCCGGCACAACGACAGCGCGATCCTCTTTTTTGAGGTTCATCTGCTGCATCAGCATACTCAGCTTATCTACGGTCTCATGGCGCTCCTTGCCCTGCTTGAGGTCGCAGAGCCCCTTATAGTAACGGCGGATGATCTCCTGTTTGCCGGCTTCGCGGCAGACCTCGTCATCCACAATGGCGTAGCCCGCCATATTGACGCCCATATCGGTGGGGCTGCAATAGAAGCGGTCGTTGCCGGTGATGCGCGACAAAATGGTGCGCACGATGGGGAAGGCCTCCACGTCACGGTTATAGTTGACGGTGGTGACACCGTAGGCTTCCAGATGGAAGGGGTCGATCATGTTGACGTCCTGCAGGTCCGCGGTGGCGGCTTCGTACGCCAGATTGACCGGATGTTTGAGCGGCAGGTTCCAGATGGGGAAGGTCTCATACTTGCCGTAACCGGACAGTAGACCGCGGCGATGATCGTGGTACACCTGCGACAGGCAGGTGGCGAGCTTACCGCTGCCGGGACCGGGAGCGGTGAGGATGACCAGCGGCTTGGTGGTCTCAATATATGCGTTGGAGCCGTAGCCCTCGTCGCTGACGATGTGATCCACGTTGGAGGGATAGCCCTCGATGGGACGGTGGATGTAATACTTGACGCCCCGTGCCTCCAGCTTGCGGACAAACGCGTCCGCCGCAGGCTGACCGCTGTACTGCGTGACAACCACGCTGTTGACCTCAATACCCATTTTGGTGATGACGTCGATCTGGCGGAGGAGGTCCATCTCATAGCTGATGCCGAGGTCGGCGCGGATCTTAGTCTTTTCGATGTTGCCGGCGCTGATGCAGAACACGACCTCGGCCGTATCGCGCAGTTCATACAGCAGACGGATCTTGGCGTCGGGCTCAAAGCCCGGCAGCACGCGGGCGGCATGGTAATCGTCAAACAGTTTACCGCCGAACTCCAGATACAGCTTGCCGTTGAATTGCGAGATGCGTTCCAAAATGTGTTCTTTCTGCTTTGCCATATACAAGGTATTGTCAAAGCCCTTTTTCATACGATACACCATCCTCGCCCACCAAAACAATCTACTGTATAGCATACCAAAAAAGAATTGGCTTTTCAAGTGGCAAATATATTTTCTGTTTATATTTTTGCAGCATAAGTGGGACTTTCCTCTTTTCTTTTATAGGAAAGTATGGTACAATGTCACCGAAAGAATACGGTCGGAAAGGGTCGGAGGATATTATGCACGTAGAATGGAAGAAATTTAAGAGTGGTACCGACGTACGCGCCGTCGCGCTCGACGGCGTACCCGGTCAACCGTGTGAGTTGACCGATGCGGTCGTTACCGGTATCGTGCAGGCATTCGTCTGCTGGTTGTCCGAAAAGGCGGACAAGCCCGCCGATACGCTGACAGTGGCGGTCGGTCGGGACAGCCGCCTGTCGGGTCCGCGTATTCGGGATGCGGTCGCCGCGGCACTTAAGACCGCCGGTGTGCGCGTGCTGGATTGCGGTTTGGCCTCGACGCCCGCGATGTTTATGACCACCGTGGATCTTGCGTGTGACGGCGCGGTGCAGATCACCGCCAGCCATCATCCATGGAACCGCAACGGTCTAAAATTTTTTCTGCCCTCCGGCGGCATCGAGGGCAGCGACCTCAGCGAGATCCTGGCACTGGCTGAACAGGGCGCTGCCGCACCGGCCGCCGACGGTACGGTAACGGAAGTACCGTATATGGCGCAGTACGCCGCCCGCCTCCGTCAGCTTATCGCGGACGGTGTGGGCGCCGGCGAGCAGCCGCTTGCAGGAATGCACATCGTGGTGGATGCCGGCAACGGTGCGGGTGGTTTCTATGCCACCGAGGTGCTGCAGCCGCTTGGCGCGGACGTATCCGGCAGCCAGTTTCTTGAGCCGGACGGTCGCTTCCCGAACCACATCCCCAATCCGGAAAACGCCGAAGCGATGGCCTCGGTGTGTGCGGCGGTGACGAGTGCCGGTGCGGATCTGGGCGTGATCTTTGATACCGACGTTGACCGTGCCGGCTGTGTCGGTCCGGACGGCCGCGAGATCAACCGCAACCGTCTGGTGGCACTGGCTGCCGCTATCGCACTGGAGGGAAATGACGGCGGCACCATCGTGACCGACTCCATCACCTCCGACGGCCTCAAGCAGTTTATCGAGCAGACGCTTGGCGGCGTTCATTGCCGCTTCAAGCGTGGCTACAAGAACGTCATCAATGAATCGCTCCGCTTGAACCGCGAGGGGATCAATTCGCCGCTGGCGATCGAGACCTCGGGTCACGCTGCGCTGAGGGACAACTATTTTCTGGATGACGGGGCCTATCTGGTGACCCGCATCATTATGAAGGCGGTACAGCTGCGCGCGCAGGGCAAAACGCTGGATGACCTCATCGCCGCGTTGCCCGAGCCGGCTGAGGGCCGCGAGCTGCGCTTCAACATCACCGAGCCGGCGTTCCGTGCCTACGGTGAGCAGGTATTAGCCGAGCTGGAGGCCTATGCGATGGCAAACGGCTGGCAGGTAGCGGACGACAGCCGCGAGGGCGTGCGCGTGTCGTTCGGCGCGGGCGAGGGGGACGGTTGGTTCCTGCTTCGTCTGAGCGTGCATGATCCGGTCATGCCGCTGAACGTGGAGAGCAATGTCATCGGCGGCTGCGAGATCATCCTGTCCAAGCTGCTGCCGTTTATTGAGAGTAAATCCGGATTGCGGAGGTAAGGAAGATGTCAATGGATTGGACCGAGGTACAGATCCGTGTGGCGACGGCAGACACCGACCGTGCCTCTGCGATCGCCAACATGGCCGTGCCGTACGGCATTTACGTGGAGGATTACAGCGATCTGGAGCAGGGTGCGCGGGAGATCGCGCACATTGACCTCATTGACGAGGATTTGTTGAAGCGCGATCGTACGCAGAGCATCATTCACATTTATCTGGAGCCGCAGGAAAACCCCACCGAGACGGTGGCGTTTCTGCGCGAGCGTCTGTCGGCTTGCGGTATCGCCAGTGAGGTGGATACCAAGACGGTCAGCGAGCAGGATTGGGCCAACAACTGGAAGCAATATTTCAAGCCGCTGTCGGTCGGTAAGCGCTTGCTGATCTGCCCTACGTGGGAGACGGCGAACAACCCCGAAGGACGCCTGCTGCTGTCCATCGACCCCGGTATGGCGTTCGGCACCGGTGGTCACGATACCACGCGGATGGTGCTGGAAGCGGTGGAAACGTACATCACGCCCGAGACCGACGTACTGGACGTCGGCTGTGGCAGCGGTATTTTGTCCATTGCCTCGCTGCTGCTCGGTGCGCGCTCGGCGGTGGGCGTGGATATCGACGCGCTCGCGGTCAAGATGGCGTTGGAGAACGGTGAGGTCAACGGCTTTACCGCACCGCGGTACAGCATCCGTCAGGGCGACTTGGTGGAGCGGATCACGGGTCGGTATCAGGTCATTCTCGCCAACATCGTGGCGGATGCCATCCTCAAACTATCACCGACGATCCCCGCGTTCCTGCAGCCGGGCGGTGTGTACATCGTCTCCGGTATCATTGAGGAGCGCGGTGCCGAGGTAGAGGCGGGGCTGACCGCCTGCGGTTTTACGGTGCTTGAACGGCGGACACACGGCGGTTGGTGTTGCTTCGTGTGCGGAAAGGATTGACGCTATGTCACGCTTTTTTGTAGCGCCCTTTACCGGTGACATCGCGGTGCTGACGGGTCAGGAGGCCCATCACATCGCGCGTGTGCTGCGGATGCGCGTGGGCGAGGACCTGATGCTCTGTGACGGCCACGGCACCGACTATGCCTGCCGCATTCTGTCGGTGAGCGAGGGGGAGGTGCAGGCTCAGGTGCTGTACCGCGCCCCGACCGAGAGCGAGCCGACGGCGGCGGTCACGCTGTATCAGGGCTTGCCCAAAAGTGAAAAAATGGATCTCATCGTGCAAAAATGCGTCGAGATCGGCATCACACGCATCGTTCCGGTGAGTATGGCGCGCAGCATCGTGCGGCTGAATGCCGCCGAGGGTGCCAAAAAGCAGGCGCGTTGGCAAAAGATCGCGGCCTCTGCCGCGGAGCAGAGCGGTCGCGGCATCGTCCCCGAGGTCGCCGAGCCGATCACCTTCAAGCAGCTGCTTGCCGCGGTGCAGCAGGAAAACACCGTCACCTTTTACGAGGGCGGCGGTCGTCCATTGCCCGAGCTTGTGGATACACAGACGCAGCAGGTCTCGCTGGTCATCGGACCGGAGGGTGGCTTTGAGGTCGAAGAGATCGAGCGACTTAAGGAAGTTGGTGCGCAGATCGCGACGCTGGGTAAGCGCATTTTGCGGTGTGAGACCGCGCCGCTGGTGGCGCTGTCCGTCGTAATGCAGTTGACCGGAAATATGAATTAACCGTTGCAAACCGGAAAAACTATGGTACAATAGAACTAATGTAACAAAAGGAGTTTTGAATTATGCAGATCACAAAAGAGACCCTCATCGGTGATATTCTGGATATCGACCGCACCACCGCACCCTATTTTCTGGAAATGGGTATGCACTGCCTCGGTTGCCCCTCGGCTCGCGGCGAAACGCTGGAGCAGGCGTGCGCCGTTCACGGTGTCAATGCGGACGAGCTGGTCGCCAAGATCAACGCCCATCTGAGCAAGTAACACAAACGACAAGGGCGGCTCGCGTTGCGGGCCGCCTGATTTATAGGAGAGCGTATGCTGGATACCCGTTTACGCCTGGCTGCCGATCTGGTGCGGGAGGGCAGCCGTGTGGCTGACATCGGCACCGATCACGCACATCTGCCGGTCACGTTGGTGCAAGAGGGGCGCTGTCCCTCCGCCATTGCCTCCGACGTGCGCCGCGGTCCGGTGGACAACGCCCGCCGCACCGTGGAGCAGGCGGGGCTGACCGCTGCCGTTTCCGTGCGCTTGGGAGACGGACTACATACCGTACAGCCGGATGAGGTGGAGGACATCGTCATTGCCGGCATGGGCGGCGAGACCATCGCCGCCATACTGGAGGAGGCACCGTGGGTTCGCGATCCGCGGTATCGCCTGATCCTGCAACCGATGACCCGCGCTGAAAAGCTGCGTGCGTTTTTGTTTTGCGGCGGGTTTGAGATCTTGGAGGAGCGTGTTACACGCTGCGGGCGGCATTGGTACACGGTACTGCACGCCGCCTACACCGGCCGCGTGACAGCGGCGGGGGAAGCGCTATGCCACGTTGGTCGCGTGCCGTTGCCGGAGGGTGACGGCTACCTGCAGGTGGTGGAGCATCGGCTGTTGCGTCAGCAGCGTGCCTGTCCCACTCCGGAGGGGGAAGTTTGTTTGACCGCACTGCGCCGCTATCGGAGCGGTGAGTGGCGGCCGTGGGAGGAAACGGTATGAAAATTTCGGAAATTTTGGCGTTTTTGCAGGAAAAAGCGCCGTTTGAGACCGCTGAGCCGTGGGACAACAGCGGCTTGCTGATCGGCTCAGCCGAGGTCGAGACCGACAGCGTCGTGGTGGCGCTCGATATCACACACGCCGTCATCGATGAGGCGGTACGCGTCGGCGCGAAGCTCATCGTCAGCCACCATCCGGTCATCTTTGACCCGCTGCGCAAACTGGAGGCGGGCAGTGTGCCGTACCGCTTGGTGCAGGAGGGCATTACCGCCGTGTGCGTACATACCAATCTGGACAAGGCCGCGGGCGGTGTCAACGACTGTCTGGCAGAGCGGCTCGGTCTGCAGAACGTGCGCGTCGCCCCCGATGGGATGAGCCGTCTGGGCGATCTGCCGCAACCGCTCAGTGCGGCGGTGTTTGCCGATCATGTCTCCCAAGTGCTGCACACCGCCGTGCGTGTGCGGCAGGGTGAGGATCTCATCCGTACGGTGGCACTGTGCGGCGGTGCGGGCGCGGATCTGGTGCTGTCGCTGCTCGGTGAGGCGGATGCCGCGCTCACCGGCGAGGTCAAGCATCACGAATGGTTGGCTGTGCCGTCGGGCAAAACGCTCATCGACGGCGGACACTTTGCCACCGAGGCGCCGGTCATTGACCAAGTGCTCGCGTGGCTACGCGAAGCATTTTCCACGCTTCCCGTGGTGATATACCGCGGCGAAGCGCCCTATATTACACGGTAAAGGACTGACACGATGGCACTCGACGGCGCGTTTTTGCACTGTCTGCGGGACGAACTGTGGCAACGGCTTCAGGAGGCTCGCATTGATAAGATCCACCAGCCCTCCAAGGAGGAGTTGGTCTTTGCGATGCGTGGGCGGAACGGTACGGAAAAGCTGTACCTCTCTGCGCGCGTCAATGCGCCGCGCGTACAATTCACCGCCGTCGCACTGGAAAACCCACCGTCACCGCCGCCGTTTTGTATGCTGCTACGCAAGCGCTTGACCGGTGCGCGGTTGGTGGCGATCCGCCAACCGGGGTTGGAGCGCGTGCTATATTTTGATTTCGATGCTCTGAACGAGCTCGGCGATACCGTGCGGCTGACCGTTGCGGCGGAGCTGATGGGTCGCCACAGCAACCTCATCCTTATCGGGGAGGGGGAGCGCATCGTGGACGCGATCAAGCGGGTAGACCTATCGATGTCGCCGGTGCGTCCGATCTTACCGGGCGCGCCGTATCTTCCGCCACCGGCGGATGCCGCGCGGCGGGACGCACTGCTGTGTTCTGCCGCCGAGATCGCCGATGCGGTGGCGCAAAGCGGTCTGCCGACCGATAAGGCACTGCAGAATTGCGTGCAGGGCTTTTCGCCGCTGATCTGCCGCGAGATCGCCCACCGCGTGGGTGAGAGCGCCGAGCGGGAGCGATTGATCGAAGCGATCGAGCGTGTGCGCGAAGCATTGACGAGTGAGCAGCGGCGTGTGCCGTATCTGCTGTACCGTGCCGACGGCTCGCCGCTCGAATTCAGTTTTTTGCCCATCACGCAGTACGGATTGGATGCTACCGGTCGCGAAGCGGCCTCGTTCTCCGCGCTGTTGGACGATTTCTACGCGGAAAAGGACGCGGCGGAGCGGATGCGTCGGTATGCGCACGATATTACGCGGACGCTGACCACCGCTACCGAGCGGTTGGTGCGCAAGCTGGAAAATCAGCGGCGCGAGTTGAAGGAGTCCGGCGATCGGGAGCGCAAGCGTCTGTATGCCGATCTCATCAACGCCAACCTGCACGTCATTCCCAAGGGGGCGGCCTCGGTGGAGCTGATGAACTACTACGACGAACACTGCGCGATGCTGACGGTGCCGCTGGATCCGGCGTTGCCGGCGGCACGCAATGCGCAGAAGTATTATAAGGAATATCGCAAGGCCAAGACCGCGGAGGAGATATTGCAGCAGCAGATCGCGCTCGGCGAATCCGAACTGCGGTATCTGGAATCGGTGTCCGACGCGCTTTCCAGAGCTGCGGACAGCCGCGATCTGGAGGAGCTGCGCCGTGAGTTGGAGCAAAGCGGCTACCTGCGCGCCAAAAAGGAAAAGCGCCGCGCGGCAGCCCCTACGCGACCGCTGACGTTCCGTTCGGACGATGGGTTCACCATTCTGGTAGGACGCAACAACGTGCAGAACGATCAACTAACCACCCGCACCGCCAAGGGGAGCGATTGGTGGTTCCACACCAAGAATATCCCCGGCTCGCACACCGTGATCCTTACCGAGGGGGTCGAGCCGCCGGAGACCACGCTGCGTCAGGCGGCGATTTTAGCGGCAACGCATTCCAAGGCCGCTTCTTCGGCACAGGTTCCGGTGGATTATACCCGCATCCGACACGTCAAGAAGCCGTCGGGTGCCAAGCCCGGTATGGTGATCTACGAAAACAACCGCACGGTGTACGTTACCCCCGATGCCATCCTCTGCGAGCGGTTGCGTGTCGAATAAGTGGGAGAGTTGTCGCTTGAAAGTGCAAAAGTTTCAGCCGCGGGTACAAATAAATCCCGCCCGCGCCGCTATATAATGAAAGCAAGAACAGAAAATTTTGGGGAAGGAAGCGAAGATCATGACAGTGATCAAAACCAAGAACTACGAAGAAATGAGCTACGAAGCAGCGAAGCTGCTGGCGGCGCAGATCGTGATGCGTCCCGATTGTGTGCTGGGTCTGGCGACCGGCTCCACGCCCATCGGTACATACGATCAGCTCGTGAAATGGTACGAGGAAGGCAAGCTGGACTTCTCCAAGGTGCGCTCGGTCAACCTGGACGAGTACTGCGGCCTCGACGGTGATAACGATCAGAGTTACCGTTATTTTATGGATCATCATCTGTTCGACCGTGTCAACATCGACAAGGCGAACACCAACGTTCCCAACGGCAAGGCAGCCGATCCGGCGGCGGAGGGCGAGCGCTACGACGCACTGATGCAGGAGCTCGGTGGCGTGGACATTCAGGTGCTCGGCATTGGCTATGACGGCCACATCGGTTTCAATGAGCCCGGTCCGGCGTTCATCAAACCTACCCACATGGTGGATCTGGATCCCAGCACCATCGAAGCCAACGCCCGCTTCTTTGCCTCCGCGGACGACGTGCCGCGTCAGGCGATCACCATGGGTATGGGCGGCATTATGTCGGCTCGTAAGGTGCTGCTGATCGCCAACGGTGCCGGTAAGAAGGACATCCTGATGAAGTCGCTCTACGGCCCCATCACGCCGGAGATTCCGGCCTCGCTGCTGCAGCTGCATCCCGACCTCACGGTCATCTGCTGCGTGGACGAATAAGACAAAGAAAGCGCCGCCCGACAACGTGTCGGGCGGCGTTGTTGTTTACAGCTGATCGTCAGGCTGCTGGGCGATGGCGCGGTCGATGAGTGCTTGTCGGGCTTCGGGCCGCAGTGGGGCATCGCCGGTGAAGTGTGCGAGGTATTCCACGTTGCCGTTGGTGCCGTGGATGGGGGAGACCGTCAGATCCTGCACAAACAAGCCCTGCTCCGCGGCGGCATCGAACAACTCACTCAGCAGTGGCGGCAGGTCGGCAGGATTCTTTAGCACGCCGTTTTTGCCGAGCTGGCGGGGCTGCGCCTCAAACTGCGGCTTGATGAGACAGATACACGCCCCCTCCGGCTTCAGGATATCCCGAATGGCGGGGTAGATCTTGCGCAGCGAGATAAAGGACACGTCCGCGGTGACAAGGTGGCAGGTAGTGCCGAGCTGCTCGGCGGTCAGACGGCGGGCGTTGGTGCGCTCCATCACGGTGACGCGCTCATCGTTGCGCAGTTCCCATGCGAGGATACCGTAGGCGACGTCCACTGCAAACACGTGCGCCGCGCCGTTTTGCAGCAGACAATCGGTAAAGCCACCATTGCTGGCACCGATGTCACACACGGTCAGCCCCTGCACGGATCGGTTAAACACCGTCAGCGCCTTGGCCAGCTTGTAGCCGGAGCGGCTGGCGTAGCGTTTTTCCTTTTCCTGCAGCGTCAGCACGGTATCGGCGGGAACGGAAACACCCGGCTTGTCTGCCGGTACGTGGCCGATCCAGATGCGTCCGGCCATAATGAGTCCGGTAGCCTCCTCCGGTGTCAGACCGAATTGCTGTATGGCCAAGGCATCGAGTCGAATACTCTCCATGGTGTCCCTCCGTTCCTATTTTCTCCATTGTACGCAAAGAGACGCGCAGTGTCAAGAAAAAGGACTGGACTTTTGCGGCAAAAAAAGGTAAAATGTAAAATGAGATATACTTTGGATCGAGGAATTTGTATGGAGAAATGGGATCTGTATGATCGCGAGGGTCGCCCGCTGGGGAAGACGATCAATCGCGGCGCTCGCTTTCGCTCGGGCGAGCATCATCTGGTTGCGCATGTCTGGGTGGTCAACTCCGCCGGACGGATGCTCATCCAACGCCGTTCAGCCAAGCGGCGTATGATGCCGAATATCTGGGCGATCACCAGTGGCTCCGCCGTGGCGGGGGAGGACAGTGCGACTGCCGCCCGTCGTGAGTTGGCGGAGGAACTGGGCATTCATCTGCCACCGGAGGCATTTTGCTTGTTGGGGCGGTTGGTGCGCCGCAATTCGTTATGCGACGTATACTTGGTACAGCGTGATATTGCCGTGCCGGATATGAAGCTGCAAAAGGAAGAAGTCTCGCAGGTGCGTTGGGTAAACGGTGAACAGCTGTTCGGTATGGTCAACGAATGCCGCTTCCACCACTACGGTGATCCGTATTTTCGTTTTGTTGCGGAAGGCATCCGTCGCGAGACGGGTGTGGCCATGTTTGGGGAGGAAAAGACCCATGTTGACTGACTGTCTTGTCCGCCGCTTTGTGCGCGATGCGGATAAGGTGACAGACCCGCGGGTACGCGGTGCCTACGGTAAACTGGCCGGTGTAGCCGGTATTGCCGCCAATATGCTGTTGTTTCTCGGCAAACTGTTGGCCGGTGTGCTGTCCGGCAGCGTGGCGGTCATCGCCGATGCCTTCAACAACCTGTCGGATGCCGGTTCTTCGGTGGTCACACTGGTTGGCTTCCGCTTGTCGTCCGCTCCGCCGGATAAGGAGCATCCCTTCGGCCACGGCCGCGTGGAATACCTTTCCGCGCTGACCGTCGCCGCACTGATCATGCTGGCAGGCTTTGAACTGGCCAAATCCGCCGTGGATAAGATCCTGCATCCCGCGGCAGCGGACTTTTCTTGGCTGTCAGCGGCGATCCTAGTGGCCTCCATTGCCGTGAAGGCGTGGATGGCGCATTTTAACCGTAACATCGGCCGCCGTATCCGTTCGGATGCGTTGGCGGCTTCCGCGGCAGACAGCCGCAACGACGTGATCTGCACCGGCGTGGTGCTGCTGTCCTCGGTGTTCACCTTTGTGACCGGTATTTCGATCGACGGTTGGGTGGGTGCCGCGGTGGCACTGTTTGTCGTGTGGTCGGGTTTCTCCATCCTGCGCGAGACCATCTCGCCGCTTTTGGGGCAAGCCCCCGACCCCGAACTGGTCGCCGCGATCCGTGAGATCGTGTTGGCGCAGGACGGCATCGTCGGTATACATGACCTCATCGTTCATAACTACGGTCCGGGTCGGTGTATCGTCTCGCTCCATGCGGAGGTGCCCAGTCACGGCGACATTCTCAAGAGCCACGAGATCATCGACGCGGTGGAGCGCCAGTTGGCCGAGGAACTCAACCTTATTGCCTGTATCCACATGGATCCCATCGACACGCAGGATGGGCGGGTCCGCAATCTGCGCATCCTCACCGAAACCATCCTGCAGGATATCGATCCGGCACTGACGCTGCACGATTTCCGCGTGGTGTTCGGCGAGCAGCGCAGCAACGTGATCTTCGATGTGGTCGTACCGTTTGAATACAAGGAGACCGCCGCCCTTCAACCGGAGATCGAGCGGCGGCTACAGGTGGTGGATCCGCACTTGTTTGTGGTCATCACCGTCGATCAGAACTGGAGCTGACGTATGGCAGGTTATGTGATCTACAACGGATTTTGGAACGCTGTCCCGCCCGATCCCGCACAGCGGATGGTCGAGGCGGCGGCGCATCACGGCGTCACGCTGTCGGTGCTGCCGAATACGTCGTTTTTGATGTCCGTCAACCCCGTGCGTGTCACGCGGGCGGATGGGGAAGCGCTGACCGATGCGGATTTCGTGCTGTTTTGGGATAAGGATACCCGCTTAGCCAAGGCATTGGAAAGCGCTGGTGTACGGGTGTATAATCCGGCGCGCGCCGTGGAGATCTGCGACGATAAGAGTGAAACGCACCGTCTGTTGGCGCAGGCAGGTATTCCGCAGCCGGAAACGCTGCTCGCGCCGATGACCTATACCGAGATCACCGCTCCGATCGAGTCGTTTTTGACCGCCGCCTCCGAGCGGTTGGGTCTTCCGTTGGTGGTCAAGGAGTGCTATGGCTCGTTCGGCGACCAGGTGTCGTTGGTACACACCGTCGAGGAACTGCGTTCACTGGCGTATCGCATGGAATCGCGTCCGTTCCTGCTGCAGCGATTCGTGCGCGAGGCAGCGGGAGAGGACGTGCGGCTGTACGTGGTCGGAGACCGCGTGGTGGCGGCAATGCGTCGCCGTTCCGATGGCGATTTTCGCGCCAATCTGCGACAAGGCGGCTCGGCACAGCCGTATGAGCCCACCGCGGAGGAGGTCGCGCTGGCACTGCACTGCTGCCGCTTGCTGGGGCTTTGCTTCGGCGGTGTGGATCTGCTGCACACGGCAGATGGCAGTGCGTTGGTTTGTGAAGTCAATTCCAATGCCCATCTGGCGGGCATCATCGCTTGTACCGGCGTGGACGTGGCAGACGCTATCGTCTCGTGGGTGCTGGAGCAAGAAACAACCGTTAAAGGAAAGGAGCAGTAACGATGAACGATCTGAAAGCGATTTTTGCCGGTAATCTCATTCACCTGCGCACGCAGGCGGGGATGACGCAGGCAGAGCTGGCAGAAAAGATCCACTATTCCGACAAATCCGTTTCCAAGTGGGAACGCGCCGAGTCGCTGCCCGACTTGCAGGTCACGCAGGAGCTGGCGCAGGTGTTCGGTGTCACGGTGGATTTTCTCATCACGCCGCACGATGCGTGGGAGGGTAAGCCGATCCGTGTGCCGTATCGCACGGAGGTCATCACCACGCTGTCGATCGTGGGTGTCTGGACGTTGGCATTGCTCGTATTCATCGTTCTGTTCTGGACGCTGGATAAGCCGCTGTGGGAAGTGTTCTTGGCGGCGGTGCCGATATCGCTCATCGTGCTGTTGGTGCTCAACAGTGTGTGGGGCAAATACAAGTATCATCCGTACGTGATCTCGTCGCTGCTGTTTGGCGTGTTCGCGCTGCTGTATTACGTCCTGCACGCCTACGTCCACGTGCATCATCCTTGGTTCTTGGCGCTGCTTTGGATCCCGGCGCAGGTCATTGTGGCACTGAGCTTCCGTATTCGCAAGCGCAACCGTAAAGAAGAGTCTTTATAAAAGCTTGTATGATCCAACCGCCGTATTCCTTTGACGACACGGATTCCGACGCGAATTCCGCGAGTACAGCGACGAGTTGTATACCAAGGCGGCATACGGGCGTGCCGCCCGCGGCATTCCGCTGACGGGATTTTCCTCTTTGCAAATCTCTGCCGCTATGCTATACTATATATGGTCTAATACTACGGACACAGGAGGCTGTGTATGATGATCGCCGGTTTGCAGAAAATGACCTTGTTGGATTATCCCGGAAAGGTGGCTTGTACAGTCTTTCTGCAGGGGTGTAATTTCCGCTGCCCTTTTTGCCACAACAGCGATCTGCTCGGCGGCGATGGGCCGGCCCCCATCCCGCGCGAGGAGCTGCTGGCGTTTTTGAACAAGCGGCGCGGTCTGTTAGATGCGGTGTGCATCACTGGCGGCGAGCCGACACTGCAGCCCGATCTGGAGGATCTGATCCGTGAGATCAAGGCGATGGGCTATCTGGTCAAGCTGGATACCAACGGCAGCCGCCCTGACGTTCTCAAACGGTTGGCGGGGGAAGGCCTCATCGACTACGTGGCGATGGATATCAAAAACGGTCCGGAGCGCTATGCCGAGACCGTCGGTCTGCCACAGCTGCGGTTGCAGGTGATCGAGGATAGCATTGTGTTTTTGATGACAGGTTTGTTGGAATATGAATTTCGTACTACCGTGGTGGATGAGCTGCACGATGAGGCGTCAGTTCGCAGTATCGGAGAGTGGCTAAAAAAACTCGCGCCCACAGCCAAACCGCCACGCCTTTTTCTGCAGCCGTATGCTGATCGCGACAGCGTTCTCGTGTCCGGACTGCACACGCCGGAAAAAGCGAAATTAGCCGCATTTGAAGCTGTTTTGCAACCTTTTGCCGAAACCGTCGTCATACGCGGAACAGACTAAAAACACAATATATTGTGTTTTGGTAAAATATTTTCACACAATATATTGACAAATAGTAGTGAATACGCTATAATACAGGCACTGTCGCATTTTGCGGGCTAAGTGCCTGTATTTACTTTTATAAAGAGGAGGATCAGAGAATGTATCGTGTATTAAAACGAGACGGCGGTACTGTGGATTTTGAGATTTCCAAGATCAGTTCCGCTATGATCAAGGCTTTTGATGCCCAGAATCGCAAGTACCATCCCAGTGTTATCAATATGCTGGCGCTGCAGGTCAGTGCCGACTTTGAACCCAAGATCAAAGACGACGTTATCGCGGTGGAGGATATTCAGGACAGCGTGGAGCGCGTGTTGTCCGATGCCGGCTATTCCGACGTCGCCAAGGCCTACATCCTGTACCGTAAACAGCGCGAGAAGATCCGCAACGTCAACTCTGCGTTGCTCAACTACAAGGATCTGGTCGATAACTATCTCAAGATCAACGACTGGCGCGTGAAGGAGAACTCCACTGTTACTTATTCTGTCGGTGGCCTGATCCTCTCTAACTCCGGTGCGATCACCGCCAACTACTGGCTCAGCGAGATCTACGACAACGAGATCGCAGAGACACACCGTAATGCAGATATTCACCTGCACGATCTGTCTATGCTCACCGGCTACTGCGCAGGCTGGAGCCTCAAGCAGCTGATCCAGGAGGGCCTGGGCGGCGTTCCCGGCAAGATCACCTCCTCTCCCGCAGCCCATCTGTCT
>JAZNKN010000058.1:0-8183 GCA_045578625.1 Acutalibacteraceae bacterium
GTATCGTTATCAGGCAGTTTCAGGAAAACCTGTGACACAGACTCTTGCGGTGCCCGAAATTCATTACGGCTTGGAGCGCCTATGAATTTCGACCGCTGCGCCAACCCCTACTCCCTTTATCCGCCACAGGCGGCGGTCGTAGGCATTGCCCGCGCCGGTTTCCGGCGCTCGGATTCGGAAATCAACATTTTCCCAAAAATAAAACAGACACCGAAAGGTGTCTGCTTTTGCTTGGCGGAGAAGGGGAGACTCGAACTCCCGCGCCGGTTACCCGACCTACGCCCTTAGCAGGGGCGCCTCGTCACCAACTTGAGTACTTCTCCATATACAAGCCGAATGCGGTGAGCAAACGGCTTATCTATTCAGTTTTTCACTGAAAGGTGTGGCGGAGAGGAAGGGATTCGAACCCTTGGCTCTTTCGAGTCACTGGTTTTCAAGACCAGCTCCATAAACCGCTCGGACACCTCTCCGTATCGGCGACGGTATTGATTTTATCATTTTTGGCAGAGGATGTCAACACCAAAAAGCAATGAAACCGAAAATTTTCCGTCAGATCCCCAATACGTCCAACAGATCCAGCGGTTTTTGCAGCAGGATCTCCGCACCGGCACGGCGCAGCTCCTCTTCCCCGCGGAATCCCCAGACCGCACCGCCGCAGACCAGATCGGCGTTGTGTGCCGTGGCAACGTCTACGTCCGAATCACCAACGAACAGCGTTCGCTCCGGCGTGGCACCGCAATCCGACAGCGCCATGCGCACCACCTGCGGGTCGGGCTTGTTCGGGCGGTCGGCTACGCTGCCGTACACACAGCAAAACCCATACGGCTCAAAAAACTTGGTCGCCAACCGACGCGCTTGCGTTTCCGCCTTGTTGGTCACGACACCCATACGGTAACCGTTTTCCTTCAGTTTGTCCAACAACTGAAAAACACCCTCATACGGTGCTGTTCTATCGGCGCAATGCGCATCATACAACTCCACAAACTGATGAAACGCCTCGTCCAACTCGGTTTCCGTCAGTGTACCGCCAAAGGCGCGCTCCACCAACTTGCGGATACCGTTGCCCACAAAATGGTGATAGGCATCACGGTCGTGCACCGGCGTCCCGTCGGCGTTACCGCGTCCCCAACGCGTCAGGATCTGCTCACAGGTCCAAGAAAGATCATCGATGGTATCGATCAACGTACCGTCCAGATCAAACAGAATGGTATCCCATTGTGCCATGCTCAGTCTCCTTACCGTTTACGCCGTTTTTTGAAAAAGCGTACCACGTACAACACCAAGAACCCGACCGCCAACGCACCGACGATCGCCGTGAAAATACCCCACCGCGAATCAGCGAGCTTCAGCCGCATCCACAGCTTATCCATATACGCGCTCGTCTCGGCGGGCAGCGTTAAATAGATCTCGGTTCTTGCCAACACCTCTTCCGGCGGGTAAAAGTTCGGATTCTGGCCGATCGACGGATCCAGAAGTTCTTGCGCCTCAACGTGCGGTGTCGAATAGCCGATATACTCCGCGTTCATCAGCGCAATATCGGTGCGGCACAGGAAGTTGATATACATTTCCGCTTCCGTCTTGTGCGGTGAATTGGCGGGAACGCAAAGTGCATCCACAAAACGGTTGGTGCCGCTTTCGGGAACGAAGAAGTCGATCGCGGGATTGCCCTCTTCCTCGTCCATCATAATGATGCCGTCACCGGAATAATACGGAGCGATCCAGCCTTCCTCATTGATCATCTTGTCAAAGACCTGATCCATAACGTATTGGTGCAGCAGGGGCTTTTGCTCCTCCAGAGCGGCATACGCAATATCCCAGTGCTTGGGATCGGTGGTGTTCATGGAAAAACCGCACTTGTTGAGCGCGATACCGAATGCATCACGCTGATTGTCAAACATAAAGATACGGCCGCTGTATTTCTCATCCCACAGCAGATCCCAGCCCTGCGCCAGATCAGCCTCATCGACGTATTTGGTGTTATAGAAAATACCAACCGTACCCCACGTATACGGCACAGAGTATTCGTTTTTCGGATCATACGAAAGGTTCGTAAAATCCTTGTTGATATACTTGAAATTTGGGATATTATCGAAGTTCAGCTTAGCCAGCATCCCCTCGTTGATGAGCTTACCGACCATATAATCCGACGGTACGACGATATCATAGGTCGCCGCACCGGACGACAGCACCGCATACATACTCTCGTTATCGGTAAAATTCTTGTAATTAACGCGGATGCCGGTCTCCTCGGTGAACAGATCGTTGACTGCGGGATCGATATATTCGCCCCAGTTATACACGTTGAGCGTGACCGTTTTGACTTCCTCGGCGGAAACCGGAAAGCACACGCACGGCAGGAGAAGCAACACTGTCAGCAACAGGCAGGTGAGTTTTTTCATAGCGCTCCCCTCCCCATCAAGACGCGCGGCGCTTGTCTTTGGGCGCCGAACGGATCTGCATAACGTTGACAACGACCAAGAGGATCAGCACCGCACCGAACATCAACGTGGACAGCGCATTGATCTCCGGCGTGACACGCCGCTTGACCATCGCATAAATGGTAACAGACAGATTTTGCGCGGATTCACCGGAGGTGAACAGGCTGATAACGAAATCATCCAGCGACATCGTAAACGCCATCAGCGCACCGGTGATGATACCGGGCATGATCTGCGGCAGCACCGCACGTACAAACGCCGTAAACGGATGGCAGCCCAGATCCACCGCCGCCTCATACAGATGCGGGTCGAGCTGGCGCAGTTTGGGCATTACCTGCAGCACAACGTACGGAATGCAGAACGTGATGTGCGACAACAGCAGCGTCACGTAGCCGGGCTGCAGCAAGCCGGTGCTGCGGTAGATAAACACAAACAGCAGCATCAGCGCAATACCCGTCACGATCTCGGGGTTGACCATCGGCAGATTGTTAAACGCCAGCAGCACACGGCGCAGCTTGGCATTGACACTGCGAATGCCGATCGCAGCCGCTGTACCGATCACGGTGGATACCACGGTCGCCAGAACGGCGATAGAGAGCGTCACCCATAGTGCAGACAGGATCTCCTCGTTCTGGAACAGCGCCTCATACCAGCGGAGCGAAAAGCCATTCCAGACCACACGGCTCTTGGAATCGTTGAAGGAGAAAATGATAAGTACCAGGATCGGCGCGTACAGGAACGAGAAAATGAGGATGTTGTAGATGCGGGAAAGGATCTTCATTCAGCATCCTCCTCTCCCTGCTTGTCGGCCATACCGGTGATCGCCATGCATACCAGAATGAGCAGCATCAGCACCAAGGACAGTGTCGCACCGACGTGATAGTTGGCACCCTGACCGATAAACATCGTCTCAATGGTGTCACCGATCATCAGCGTTTTACTGCCGCCGAGCAGCTTGGTAATAACGAAGGTGCTGACCGCCGGCACGAATACCATGGTAATGCCGCTGAGCATACCGGGAACCGACAAGGGCAACACAACACGCCCGAACACCTGAAAGACGTTCGAGCCGAGATCCTGCGCTGCTTCGATAACGCTGTTATCGATCTTTACCATAACCGAATACAGCGGCAGCACCATGAACGGTAGGAAATTATATACCATACCGAGTACAATGGCACCGTTGGTGTTGATGAGCGAGACGGACTGACCGTCTGCCAGCACACCGATCAAGCGCAGAAACTGATTGATAAAGCCGTTATTCTCCAGTAGCGACATCCACGCATAGGTGCGCAGCAGAAAATTCATCCACATGGGCAGCATGATCATCAGCACCATCGTCTGCTGAACGTGTCCCTTGGCGCGCGAAATGGTAAACGCCAACGGAAACGCCAGGATCAGACAGATAACGGTAGCAATGGCACCCAAGAAGATGGACAGACCAAACGTGCCGGCGTATTCGACGATATACGACAGATTGGACAGCGTAAACTGCCCTGCGTCGTTCGTAAACGCGAACCACAGCACGATGCCAAGCGGGATCACCGTGAACAGTACCATCCACAGCGTAAACGGCGCTGCGGCGGATCTGGAACGCATCATTCCTCTACCTCCGTGGCCGTATCCTCGGTCAGGTCGATCTCCGGATTACCCAGCTCGTCAAACTCATCCGAATACGAACTGTAGTCACCGAACATATTGGAATATTCGGACTTCTTCATAATGTGGATATCTTCGGGGTTCAGTACGATACCGATGACCGAATCCACCGGATAGTAATCGGTCGTCTGGATCATCCACTTAAAGCCCTTGAAATCCACAATGGTCTCAAAGTGTACGCCCTTAAAGGTCACCGCGGTGACGGTGCCCGTCAGGTGACCCTGGTTGGCGGGAACGATATCAATATCCTCCGGACGGATAACAACGTCAACCGGCTCGTCCTTGTCAAAGCCGGTATCCAGGCACTGGAATTTCCGACCGAAAAACTCCACCAGATAGTCCTCGTGCATGATACCGTCCAGGATATTACTCTCACCGATAAAATCAGCTACAAAGGCGTTTTTCGGCTCGTTATAGATATCCTGCGGCGTGCCGATCTGCTGGATACGGCCGTTGTCCATAACGACAACCGTATCCGACATCGACAGTGCTTCCTCCTGATCGTGCGTCACATAAATGAACGTGATGCCCAAACTCTTTTGAATGTTCTTCAGCTCCGCCTGCATATCCTTACGCAGCTTGAGGTCCAGCGCGGCCAGCGGCTCGTCGAGCAGCAGCACACGCGGGTTGTTGGCCAGGGCGCGGGCGATCGCCACACGCTGCTGCTGACCGCCGGACAGCGTATCGATACGGCGCTGATTAAAGCCCACCAGATTGACGAGCTTCAGCATACGGTCGACTGTCTCGCGGATCTCGGCCTTATTCTTGCGCTGAACACGCATACCGAACGCCACATTATCCTCCACGTTCAAGTGCGGGAACAACGCGTAGCGCTGGAAAATGGTATTGACCGGACGCTTGTACGGCGGCAGCTTTGCCATATCCTTGCCATCAAAAAAGACACTGCCGCTGTCCGGAGTGACGAAGCCGCCGATAATGCGCAGCGTAGTCGTCTTGCCGCAACCGGAAGGTCCGAGCAGCGTGACGAATTCTCCGTCTGAGATGTTGAGATCCAATCCGCTCAACACCTGTTCCCCATCAAAGGACACGGTAATGTCTTTCAGTTTAATGATTTCTTTGGTTGTTTGCATAGCAGCATCCCCCTTTGCGGTGTATATACGGGCGTTCCCGTATACGGTAGTTTCCCCGCGTGTGCCGAAAGCCACCACGGAGAGAAACCGTGATACTTTGAGCAACGCCCTCCGCAAAGGGTTTTTCACAGTCGTCAGCAGAAGCGCGACTGCGGCGAAGCCTCATATCACTTTTGGTAAATAATAGATGCGTGTCCGCTGCAAAACGCGGCAGCGGACAACAATCAACACTATAAAGGTTTTATATAAAAAAGTCAAGGTATTTTCCGAAATTTCAGAAAATACCTTGATTTTCGTCGTTTGATTTGAGGGAAACGCTGGAAAACCATCGAAATTCTCGGTTTTCCGTCGGTTTTTGTTATTTTCCCTTGATCGCTTTCCAGTATTCGGCAAACGCCTTTTCCGACTTGTTCTCGCCCGGAAGGTAATAGACCTTATCTTTGACGTCGTCCGGCAGATACTGCTGTTCCACCCAATGATGCGGGTAGCTGTGGGGATATTTATAAAACTGCCCCTTCACAGCAACGTCTGCGCCGTCGTAATGCTTGTTCTGCAGGTGTCGCGGCGGCGGTGCGGTATGCCCCGCTTCCACGTCTGCCATCGCGGCAGCGATCGCATCGTGACCCGAATTGGACTTGGGTGCCGTAGCGACCAGAATGACCGCGTCTGCCAACGGCAGCCGTGCTTCCGGCAGACCGACCTGCATAGCACTGTCTACCGCCGCTTTCACGATGGGCAGGATCATGGGATATGCCAAGCCCACGTCCTCAGCGGCACACACCAGTAACCGGCGGCACACCGACGGCAGATCGCCGGCAGCAAGCAGCCGCGCCAGATAGTACACCGCGGCATCGGGATCCGATCCGCGCAGGGACTTCTGGAAAGCGGAGAGCATATCGTAATGCTCGTCGCCGTCGCGGTCGTACCGCATGGCGCTTTTTTGCGAAAGCTCGGCGGCGATCTCTTTGCGAACGTGCAAGGAACCGTCCTCATCCGGCTCGGTAGCGAGTACGCACAGCTCCACGGCGTTGAGTGATTTACGCACGTCACCGCCGCAAGCCGTAGCGATGCAGGAGGCGACTCCCTCCTCCACGGTGATAGTCTGCCCTTGCTCCTGTTCCAGAAACGCAAAAGCGCGCATCACCGCTTGCTCCACCTCGGTCGGCTGTACGGTTTTGAATTCAAACACCGTAGAGCGGCTCAAAATGGCGTTATAAACATAGAAATAGGGGTTTTCTGTGGTGGAGGCGATCAGAGTGATCTTACCGTTTTCGATGTACTCCAGTAGCGTCTGCTGCTGCTTTTTGTTAAAGTACTGGATCTCGTCCAGATACAGCAAAATGCCGTTGGCACCCGCGAGCGTATCCACCTCTTCCACGACGGCGCGAATATCCGCCGTGGATGCGGTCGTGCCGTTGAGGCGATGCAGCCGCATCGAGGTGCGCGCAGCAATGATGCTCGCCAGCGTGGTCTTTCCCACGCCGGGCGGGCCGTAAAAGATCAGGTTGGGAATATTGCCGGATTCGATGATGGTGCGCAGCGCCTTGCCGGGCTGCAGCAAATGCTGCTGTCCCACCATATCGTCCAAGATCTGCGGACGCATCCGATCTGCCAAAGGAGCCATGTTTCTCACCGCCTTGCTCGTATGTCTCTATCATACTCTTTTCCGCGTCAATATGCAAGCAAATGTCGAAATTTTCCGCATTGACAGCAGTAAGAAGCGCGTGATACACTGATACCGAAGGATGTGTGATACTCATGACGAAAAAACAACGTGCGTTGATTGCCGTGGAACGCCTGAAAGAACGCTATCCCATGGCGGAATGCTCACTGGAAGCGGTAGATGCCTTTCAGTTGTTGGTAGCAACGCGTCTGTCGGCACAGTGTACCGATGCACGTGTAAATCTGGTAACACCGGCGCTGTTTGAGCGTTTTCCCACCGTGGAAGCGTTTGCCGAGGCAACACCGGAGGAGATCGAGCCGTACATCCGTTCTTGCGGTCTGTATAAGACTAAAGCGCGCGATCTGGCAGCGATGGCCCGTATGCTGCGTGACACCTACAACAGCCAAGTTCCGGACAGCATCCAGGTATTGACCACGCTGCCCGGCGTAGGCCGAAAGACGGCCAACCTCATCTGCGGTGACGTATACTCCATGCCGGGCGCGGTGGTGACCGACACGCACTGTATCCGCATCACCAACCGTCTTGGATTGGCGCAGGGTACCGATCCCCGCCGCGTGGAGGATCAGCTGCGCAAGCTGCTGCCGCCCGAAGAAAGCAGCGATTTCTGCCACCGCATCGTGCTGTTCGGACGTGACGTGTGTACCGCACGTGCTCCCAAGTGTGACGTCTGCCCATTCAACGATTGCTGCCCCTCGAAAGCATAAGTGCAGCGCGTCTGTATAGCGGTACCGCCAACACGCTCAACCCGCCCCAAAGAATGCTGTAAAGCAAACATACTTGCCCCTTTACATTCCCCGCCATGTGGCTGTAATCCCACACGTTGAGCTTCCAACGCAGATTAAGCAAGCATCCACTGAAAAATTCAGCTACCGTGATCGCTGCGGAGCAAGCCGCACCGACCGCCACGAATCCTTTGTGCCACAGCTTTCCACCGATCTTTCCGATCAGGTGAAAACAGGTACCACCCAAGAAAAACATGGACCAATGGCTGTACCCGCGCCACAGTATTTCAATGAGGTTGTATCCGAGACCGCCTATGACAAACAAGCAAAGAAACCGCGACCCTTTTCTCTTCATTCTCCCCCCTCCGTTCGGTATCAGTGTGTCCGAACGAAGCAGAGCGTATACGCAAAAGCAGCGAGTGCGATGCACTCACTGCTTTTCTTGCACAATAAAAATCCCCCCGCGTAGCGGGGGGTATTTCATTTTCGGGCATAGCCCTATACGATACTGGCTGCGCACAAGTGCGCTTTTTATTGGCCTGCCAGCCACGCATCAATTATTTACTACCCGTAAACGGGTCCCGCGGGT
>JAZNKN010000059.1:0-7541 GCA_045578625.1 Acutalibacteraceae bacterium
GCCTTGCCCTCGCAGCGGTTGACGATCCAGTCAAGCACACGCAGGTTGTCGCCGAAGCCCGGCCATATGAAGTGGCCCTCGTCGTCGGTACGGCACCAGTTGACGTTGAAGATCTTGGGAGCCTTGTCGCCAAGCTTCTTGCCCATCTCGATCCAGTGAGCCCAGTAGTCGCCCATGTGATAGCCGCAGAACGGCAACATGGCCATGGGGTCACGGCGGACGACGCCGACAGCGCCGGTCGCAGCAGCGGTGGTCTCAGACGCCATGATGGAGCCTACGAACACGCCATGATCCCAATCGCGGGACTGGTACACCAGGGGAGCGGTCTTGGCACGGCGGCCACCGAAGATGATCGCCGAGATCGGCACGCCGACCGGAGAATCAAACTCGGAGGAGATGCAGGGGCAGTTCTGCGCCGGAGCGGTGAAGCGGGAGTTCGGGTGAGCGCCCTTGCTGCCGTCGGTGCAATCCCACATCTCGCCCTTCCAGTTGCGGGCGTTCTTGGGAGGATTCTTGTCCATGCTCTCCCACCATACGGTGTTGTCATCCAGATTGTGAACAACGTTGGTGAAGATGGTGTTCTTCTGGGTGGAGATCAACGCGTTGGGGTTCGACTTCATGTTGGTGCCGGGAGCCACGCCGAAGAAGCCGTTTTCGGGGTTGCACGCCCACAGACGGCCGTCCTCACCGACGCGCATCCAAGCGATATCGTCACCGACACACCAAACCTTGTAGCCCTTCTCGCGGTACAGCTCCGGCGGGATGAGCATGGCCAGATTGGTCTTACCGCAAGCGGACGGGAACGCCGCAGCGACGTAAGTGGTCTTTCCTTCGGGGCTTTCCAGACCCAGGATCAGCATATGCTCAGCGAGCCAGCCTTCCTTGCGGCCAAGGTTGGAAGCGATACGCAGCGCAAAGCATTTTTTGCCCAGCAACACGTTTCCGCCGTAACCGGAGTTGACCGAGATGATGGTGTTATCCTGCGGGAAGTGGCAGATATACCGCTTCTCCTCGTCGATGTCGCACTTGCAGTGCAGACCACGGATCCAGTCGTTGGAGTCGCCCAGCGCCTCGTACACCTGCTTGCCCATACGGGTCATGATCGCCATGCTGATGACGACGTAGATGGAGTCGGTCAGCTCGATGCCGTACTTGGCAAAGGGAGAGCCGACAGGGCCCATGGAGTAGGGGATGATATACATCGTGCGGCCCTTGTACGCGCCGCGGGCGATGTTGTACAGCAGATCATAGGCTTCGGCGGGAGCCATCCAGTGGTTGGTCGGACCGGCATCCTCTTCCTTTTCGGAGCAGATGAAGGTACGGCCCTCCACGCGGGCAACGTCGTTGAGCGCCGACAGATGCAGATCAGCCGGGCAGCTTCTCCTCGTTGAGCTTGGTCAGCTCACCGGTGCGGCAACCTTCGGCACGAAGCTCTTCGAGCTGCTCGTTGGAGCCGTCGATCCACATAATGCGATCAGGCTGGGTGAGTTCTACCTTTTCCTTGATCCAGGCAAGGACCGAGGGGTTGGTGGTCAATGCGTTTGTCATGGTTGGGTACTCCTTTCGTCGGGTAAAGTAAAAAGTTCCAACTTTTCCTCATTAACATTATACCTGAAATCCGCGCAAATTCAAGCCTGAATATGAATATTTCTTAAAATGTATAAAGAAAACGCCCGAAGTGTCCTTCGGGCGTTGTTCATTCACTCAATAGGCAGGGTGGCGCAGGCGTTGAGGTCGGCAGCGGCGATATGTCGGGCAAGAAATTCGTAGTATCCCTGCGACCCGACCATCGCGGCGTTATCGCCGCACAGCGGCAGCGGCGGAACGTACAACGTCAGCCCGCGGGCGGCGCATTCACGCTCCATACGGGAACGCAACCCTGAGTTGGCGGAAACGCCGCCGGCCAGTGCGATCCCACGGTCGCCGGTCTGCTCGGCGGCCGCCAGTACGTGGGAGCAAAGGATCTCGCAAACCGTGTTCTGGAACGAGGCACACAGATCGGGAAGCGGCAGGCTCTCGCCGCGCTGCTCTGCTTTGTGCAGTAGG
Organism: Acutalibacteraceae bacterium; assembly: GCA_045578625.1. Taxonomy (GTDB): domain Bacteria; phylum Bacillota; class Clostridia; order Oscillospirales; family Acutalibacteraceae; genus RGIG3009. The sequence goes on from JAZNKN010000059.1 coordinate 2,047, forward strand.
TTGATGACCGCGGTCTTGAGACCCGAAAAGCTGAAATCGAACGGCGAGCCGTCCACGTGGGGGTGGGGCAGCACAAAAGCGGTGGGATCGCCGGTCTGAGCGGTACGATCCAGATGGACACCGCCGGGATACGGCATTCCCATGGCGCGCGCGGCTTTGTCAAAGCATTCGCCGGCCGCGTCGTCGCGGGTGCGACCCAGCACGGTAAAGCGGGTGTAATCCTCCACGCGGACGATGTGGGTATGACCGCCCGAGACCACCAAGCACAAAAACGGCGGTTTTAAGTCGGGATGCACCAGATAGTTGGCGGCAATGTGCGAGCGCAGGTGATGCACCGGAACGAGCGGCAGACCGGCGGCTTGTGCCAAACCCTTGGCAAAGTTGACGCCCACCAGCAGCGCGCCGATCAGACCGGGCGCGTAGGTGACGGCGACAGCGTCGATGTCTGCAAGCGTCATACCGGCGTCCTCCAATGCTTGTCGCGTCACGCCGCTGATCGCTTCCGCGTGGCGGCGGCTGGCGATCTCCGGCACGACACCGCCGTACAAGCGGTGTTCATCGGCCTGCGAGGCGATCACGTTGGACAACACCTCACGACCGTCGCGCACAACGGCGGCGGCAGTCTCGTCGCAGGAGGATTCCAGGGCTAATATGTTCATAGGTATCAACTCCGATTGGGGGGATAGTAGCTGTACAGGACAGCGTCCTCGGTGGGATGGGTATAAAAGCGGGGACGCACACCGTCCTCCACAAAACCGAGCGAGCGGTACAGAGCGATGGCCGGCGCGTTGGAGGCGCGCACCTCCAACGTCAGGCGGAACAGTGCGGCGGCTTGCGTTATGGCGTGCTCGACCAACGCTTTGGCGACGCCTTTGCGGCGTTGCTCCGGAAACACGGCGATGTTGGCGATAAAGCCTTCGTCCGCAATATGATGACAGCCCAGATAACCGGCGACCGTGCCGTCACACAGCGCGACTGCAAAGCGGGCGTGAGGGTTGGTCAGCTCCTCGCGCAGCGCGGTCTCGCTCCATGGGTCGGCAAAGCAGCAAGCCTCCAAGGCGGCCAAAGTCGGCAAATGTGCCTCGGCCATCGGCACGATACGGATCTCGCTCATAGCTGCGCCTTAATATCCGCGACCACCTGTGGCAGCGCTTCGACCAGCGCATCGCGGCAGGCACGGTAGGTGGCAAGGTCGTGCCCGAACGGATCGGGGATGCCGGAGCCGGGGACGATGATGCGCTCGGGATCCACGCCGTACTGAAATGCCAATGTAACACCGTGCTCCACCGACAGCGCCACAAACACGTCGGTATCCTCAACGATAGCGGGCGTGAGCTGCCGTGAGCGGATCTCGGAAATGTCCACACCGATCTCGTGCATCGCGGTGATGGCGTGGGGCGACGGCGGTACACCGTCGGTGGTGGCGGTGCCGGCACCGCTGACGGTGCAATCCAAGCCCTCCTTCGCCAAAGCGTCCCGCAGTAGGCAAGTCAACATCGGGCTACGGCAGATATTGCCGGTGCAAACACACAATACGTTCATAAAACAAACTCCTTGTACTCGGACCTCATCGTACGCTTCCATTATAACGAAATGGCGGCAAAGTTACAACACCCTTTTCAAAAGTTGAGGGGCTGTCGGCAGGTTGCACAAAGAAAATACAACAAAATTGTCATTTTCTACAAACTTATCGCGGAAAACGATTACAAGGTTGCAATATATTGGCAGATGTGGTACGATAATATCACAAAGAAAAAGGAGGAATCACGGTGAAGAGAGAAAGAATGGTAAAATCGATCGCGTTGATGACGGCCTGCGTGCTGATCCTCGGTGGCTGCGCCGCGGATGCGCCGGCGGACGGTACGACCAAATCGACGACCGCTACGACCTCCGCCGTGGAGACCTCGGCAGCAACAACGACAACGACTACGACGGAGCCGGCGACCACCGCCACAGAAGAGGTCACGACCACCTCGACAACGGTGACGACTACCGTGACCACAAAAACGACGGCGACAACCCGACCGATCGTACAGGACACGGTGGTTGACCTGATGAGTGGTGCGAAAGCACAGCCGGTGTCGGGGACAGCGCCGGATGAAGCCTTTGCGGCGGCTAGCATGGCGTTCGCGCTGAAGTTGTTTCAACAGACAAACAAAACTACGGATGAAAACGTATTGGTATCGCCCTTGTCCGCACAGTTGGGATTGGCTATGGTAGCCAACGGTGCCGACGGTAAGACGCTGCAGGAGATCGAGGCCGCGTTGGGTATGGGCATTCCCGATCTGAACGCCTACCTATATGCCTATGTGAACAGCTTGCCGACGGTGGAGACCTGCCAAGTAGAGATCGCCAATTCGCTTTGGGTCCGTAAAGGGTTGTCTGTGAAACAGTCGTTTTTGAACAACACGGCCACCTATTATGATGCTCAGGTGTATCAAACACCGTTTACGGAGGATACGGTCGATGAGATTAACGAATGGGTAGAACGCGAGACAAACAGCCTGATCGATACCATCACGGATGACATCGATCCAAATGCCTACATGTATCTGATTAACACCGTCGCCTTCGATGCAACGTGGCGGTATCCCTTCCTGAAAAGCAATACCGCCAAAGGGGTCTTTACAGCGGAGAATGGCGCGCAGCGCACGGTAGACATGATGAAGAGTCGATATGAGACCAATTATCTTGACGATGGCCGTGCAGTGGGCTTCATTAAAGGGTACAAAGGGGCGAATTACAGTTTTGCGGTGCTGCTCCCGAACGAGGATATCACCATCGACGAGTATATCGCCGGTCTCACTCCGGAGACGATGCTGGAAACGCTGAGTAGCGCGGATCGGAAGGTTGCCGTTGTTGCGACTGTGCCGAAGTTTAGCTACGATTGCGATATGGATCTGAAGCAGATCCTAAGAGGGCTTGGTGTGGAAAGCGCCTTTTTACCGTCTGCAGATTTTTCAAATATGGCCCGCGGCCTGTATGTCGGCGAGGCATCCCAGAAGACGGTGATTTCCGTCAACGAGGACGGCACAACCGCCGCAGCGGTATCGTCGTATAACGAGATCCGCGGTGTTGCGAGTGCTGAGATCGTTCTGGATCGCCCCTTCGTCTATATGATCGTGGATAACACCACCAACCTGCCTATCTTCATCGGCGCGGTCAAGGATATCACCTAACCGAGAAACCGCGGGTGCGCGTGAGCGCACCCGCTTTTTTTGCGTTTGTACTTGTTTTGCGGCAAAAAGTGTGGCATACTATTAAATACGTATTATATAAAGGAGCGTCCGTATGCCGTTTTTCAACTCACGCGATACACGTTACCGCGCACCATTCGGTGCGGTAGAGGAGGGAACACCGGTGCTGTTCCGCGTCTGCCTGCCGCGGGAATGGCGTTGTCGTGCTGCGTGGCTGCTGCATTGTGAGGACAGCGGGCTGACGCAATGGGACGGTATGTTCTGGGCCGGTGAGCAGGACGGTGATCGGGAATGGTGGGAATGCCACTACGCCCCCGAGACCGCGGGCTTGTACTGGTACGGCTTTGCAGTGGATACGGAGGACGGTCGGCGGCATCTGACCTGTCGCGCCGACGGCACGGCCGCGGTGGCGGAGGAGCAGGGGGCGCTGTGGCAGCTGACCTGCTATGAAAAAGAGTTTACCACCCCCGACTGGTTGGTCGGCGGTGTGATGTATCAGGTGTTCCCCGATCGGTTCGCGTGTTCGGGCGAGCCGAAGGCGGACGTGCCGACCGATCGGGTGCGGCACGAAGCGTGGGGTGAGCAGCCGCATTGGCGACCTGACGCGGCGGGTGTGGTGCGCAACAACGACTTTTTTGGCGGTGACCTCAACGGTATCCGCGAAAAGCTGCCGTATCTGAAACGGCTTGGCGTTACGTGTCTATATCTAAATCCTATTTTTGAATCCCATTCCAACCATCGATATGACACGGCGGATTACAGCCGCATTGATCCCATGCTGGGAACCGAGGAGGACCTGCGGCGATTGGCGGCCGAGGCCAAGACGCTCGGTATCCGGTTGATGCTGGATGGTGTGTTTAGCCATACCGGCGCGGACAGTCGCTATTTCAACCGAAACGGACGGTATCCGACGGTGGGTGCGTACCAATCGCCCGAGTCACCGTATGCGAGCTGGTATCACTTCAAGCGGTGGCCGGATGACTACGAGGGTTGGTGGGGCTTTCTGACACTGCCCGAGGTGGAGGAGCTGGACGAGGGCTTTTTGTCCTACATCACCGGCGAGGACGGCATTCTTGCCAAGTGGCTGAATGCCGGTGCGTCCGCGTGGCGTCTGGATGTGGCGGACGAGCTGCCGGACGGCTTTCTGGAAGCGTTGCGGCGTCGCGTCAAGGCGACAGACCCGCAGGCGATGGTGTTGGGCGAGGTCTGGGAGGACGCGAGCAACAAGCACAGCTACGGTCATCGCCGTCGGTATCTGCTCGGACAGCAGTTGGACAGCGTGATGAACTATCCGTTCCGTGAAGCGATCCTAGACGTCGTACGCGACGGCGATACCGCACGGTTTTTCGAGCGCGTGATGAGCGTTGTGGAGAATTATCCGCCGCAGGTGACCCGCTTGTTGATGAATTCGCTTGGCACGCACGATACCGAGCGGGCGATCACCCTGCTGGCCGGTGAGCCGTCGAACGGGCGGGGACGCAGCTGGCAGGCGCAGCAACAACTTACGCCGGAGCAGCGCGAACGCGGTACACGGCTGATGCGCTTGGCGTCGGTGTTGCAATACTGCCTGCCCGGTGTGCCGTGCGTCTACTACGGTGACGAGGCAGGTGTGGAGGGATACCGCGATCCCTTTAACCGCGGATGCTATCCGTGGGGCGCGGAGGATGAGGCGTTGGTTGCGTGGCACGAGCGGTTGGGTGCGGTGCGCGCCGAATGCGCCGCTCTGCGCGAGGGGATGATCCGTCCGCTGACAGCTCCCGATGGGGTGGTGTTATTTGAGCGCCGCGACGGAGACACCGCACTGCTGTGTGTCGCTAACTGCCGCGACGAGCAAGCGACGGTGTCGCTGCCGGAGGGTGATTGGGAGACGACGATCGGCGATGCAGCGGTGCGGGACAGCACTGTGGAGTTACCGCCGTTGGCCGGTGGTATTCTCGTTCTCAAAAAAATCTGAAAAAACCTTCAAAAACCCCCAAAAAAGTGTTGACAAAGGGAAAAATGGGTGGTATGATAGCAAAGCTGTCTCGGAACGGGGCAGCACGGGACCTTGAAAATTAAACAATGCAAAGAACAGAATTAACTACCCGTTAATTTAGACGGAAGAAGAAATCCGGGCGATCGAAGAGGATCGCGAAACAGAGAACGCGCAAGCGTAGAAAGAGCTAAGACGCTCTGGTAGAGATGGGACCCGGTCGGAAGGCCGGTTCACATACAATATACTAGAGAGTTTGATCCTGGCTCAGGACGAACGCTGGCGGCGTGCCTAACACATGCAAGTCGAACGGACGAGGTCGAAGC
>JAZNKN010000060.1:0-43318 GCA_045578625.1 Acutalibacteraceae bacterium
TGGCCATCCTTGATCTCGGTGACCGTTTCGGTCGGGATCGAGACCTCATGGATCCATTCCTGGAGCTTGCGGTTCTCCACAATCTTTTCCAGATTGGTGGCTACCTTATTCTCATAACCGGAATAGGTGTGGACCACATACCATTTTGCTTCGTCTGCCATGTGTCCTCCTCCCCGATCAGCCCAGCTTCAGCATCAACTTGATCAGCTGGCCGAGGCCGAGGTCGATCAGGCAGATGATGATGCCCATGATCGCACACATTACCAACGTAACAGCAGTGTTACGCGCAGTGGCTTTCTTGGTGGGCCAGGTGATCTTGCGGAATTCGCCCTTCAGATCGCGGAAGAACTTGACGCTCTTCTGCTCCGAAGCGTCTGCACCGGCCTTCTTCATGCGAGCCTTGCCCACAAAGAAGAGAACGATACCGACAAGCACCAGCAGCGCACCGATAAAGAAGGCGATCTTCTCACCGGTGAGATACTGCGGCAGGAAGAATACGTTGATCCACTTACCGAAGCCCAGAGCGGCGATATCTGCGAAAACATTCAGGTTGCTGAGGAAGGAGATCAGAGCTGCAAGAGCTCCGCCAACCATCAGAATGATACCCCAAAAAAACATCGCTTGCTGCTCCCTTCCGCTGCTTACTTCGTTTCGCGATGCACAGTGTGCTTGCGGCAGAAGCGGCAGTACTTGTTCATTTCCAGTCTGTCCGGATCGTTCTTCTTGTTCTTCATGGTGTTGTAGTTGCGTTGCTTGCATTCGGTGCAAGCCAGGGTGATCTTGACTCTCATAACGGCACCTCCAATAAATTCCCGAACGGGTATTTTGAGCCTCCCTCAGGGGTGGCGCACCGCCGAAAAAACGGCGCAAAAAAATAAACCCCTTTTGAGGTGCTTATACTATATCACAGTTTATGAGCAAGGTCAACCCCTTTTTTGAAAAAACTTTTTCGGTGTCGATTTCCGCCGCTTGATAAAAAACTTTTTCTGTGCATATACTCCCATTGCAGCATTGATTTTTGGAAGAAACTGTGGTATGCTGTACTTAATTATGGTAAAAGGAGGATGCCGTCGTGGAAGTCACCGTTCGAGGTTTGCGCGTCAACTACATTGAAAAAGGCTCCGGTGACCGGACGGTACTGCTCCTGCACGGTTGGGGCGTGGACGGCAGCATCTATCATCTCATCACCGATCATCTCTCCTCATACTGCCGCATGATCGTGCCGGATCTCCCCGGCTTCGGCGGGTCGGAGGAACCGCCCCGCGCTTGGACCACGGTGGAATACGCTGATTTCGTTCTGGATTTCTGCCGGCAGCTCGGTATCACCGAAGCGGTCGTAATGGGACACTCCAACGGCGGCCGCATTCTGTTGGAGCTGCTTTCGCGGGAGAATCTCCCCTTGGCGGTGCACAAAGCGGTGCTGCTGGACTCCGCCGGTATCCCGGCACGGCACTCCGCCTCTTATTATGCGCGCGTATATACCTTTAAGTTTATTAAGGCGGTCCTGTCGCTGCCCGGCATCCGCCACCTATTCCCCCACGCGGTGGATAACGCGCGTCGGCGGTTCGGTTCATCGGATTACCGGCAGGCAAGTCCCGTGATGCGGCAAAGCATGGTGTTGGCTCTCGGCTACGATTGCACGCCCCTGCTGCCGCGCATCAAGGCATCCACCCTGCTGATCTGGGGTCGGAACGACACCGCCACTCCTCTGTCGGACGGTCAGCTGATGGAACAGCGTATTCCCGATGCCGGTCTGGTCGTGCTGGAGGGTGGGCACTATGCCTTCGCTGAACAATTCCCCCAGTGCCGACGCGTACTGGATTCCTTTCTTAAAGGTTCTGTCTAAAGGAGAGTGACCTATGGAGACCACACTCAAACTGATCATGCTCATCGGCGCGGCACTGGCGTTCGTTGTGCAGTCACTGTATTTCGTACACATGCTGCAGCTCAACTCCTACCGCCCCGAGCGTTACACCAAATGGTGTCGTGAAAACGATTCGCGCCTCATCAACTGGCGTTCGCTGCTCCCCGCCGTGCTACTGCCGGCGATGTGGCTGCCGGCGGTCTACTGCTACGCTGTAGGTATCATCGTTTTCGTGGCAACGGCGGTCCTGAACTTCCCCAAAAAGGCGAAAAAGCCGCTCGTATTTACCGCACGCGTCAAGCGTCTTCTGGCAACGCTGTACGGCTTGTTTGCCGCATTGCTGATCGTCTGTTGGTTCCTCGATTCGCTGCGCTGCACCGGCTTTACCGCGTTACTGTCGTTGCTGCCGTGGCTGTGGGTGGGACTTGTCAACCACCTGATGCTCCCGATCGAAAAATACATTGCCAACGGCTACGTGCGTGATGCGCGCCGTCGGTTGGATGCCATGTCGGATCTGACCGTGATCGGCATCACCGGCAGCTACGGCAAGACCAGCACCAAGAATTTCCTACACGCACTGCTCTCCGTGCGCTATAACGTGCTGATGACTCCCGAAAGCTACAACACCACCATGGGTGTGGTGCGCACCATTCGGGAGCGCATGAAGCCCTCGCACGAGATCTTCATCGCGGAGATGGGTGCCAAAAACCCCGGCGACATTCGCGAGATCTGCGATCTGGTCGCCCCGCAATACGGTATCATCACCTCCATCGGTGAGCAGCATCTGGAGACCTTCAAGACCTTGGATACCATCGTGCGCACCAAGTTTGAGTTAGCCGACGCGTTGCCGGACGAGGGCTGCCTGCTGACGTGTGCCGACAACCCGCATATCCGTCAGCGTCTGGCAGAGGACGATCCTTCCTGCGCGGTCGTGACCTATGGTTTGGAGCAAGGTGATTTCATCGCCACCATTGACCGCGTGGACGCTTCCGGCAGCACCTTTACGGTAACGGTATGCGGCAGATCGCAGGTATTTACCACCAAGCTGCTCGGCGCACACAATATTCAAAATCTCGCCGGCTGCATCGCTATGGCTGTCCGTCTGGGCATCCCGATGGAGGAACTGGTGTATCCCGTGCGTTTGCTCCGTCCGGTCGAGCACCGTCTGCAGCTGCTCCCCAACGGCTTTATCGACGACGCCTACAACGCCAACCCCGCCGGCTTCCGCAGTGCTTTGGACGTACTGAGCCGCTTTGATGCCCAACGTGTACTGGTCACCCCCGGTATGGTCGAGCTCGGCGAACGGCAGGAGGCACTCAACCGTGAGTTGGGCGAGTATGCCGCTTCCAAGTGCGACTACGCCATTCTGGTAGGCGAACGGCAAGCTCCTCCGCTCAAAGAGGGCTTGCTGTCCAAGGGCTTTCCGGAGGAACGGCTATTTGTAGTAAAAACGTTGCAGGACGGTCTGGCTGTGCTGAAGGCGCTGCCGCGTGCCGAACGGCGCATCGTCCTGCTTGAGAATGATCTTCCCGATAACTTTTGAAAGGTGATGTCTGTATGAAAACCAAGGTTGCCGTCCTGTTCGGCGGACGCAGTGTGGAGCACGAGGTCTCTGTGATTACCGGTATTCAGGCGTTTTGCGCTCTGGACCGTAACAAGTACGACCCCATCGTTGTGTACATTTCCAAGGATAACCGCTTCTACACCGGCGAGGTACTGGAACATATCGAAAGCTACCGCAATATGAGCGACTGTCTGGGCAACGCAACGCAGGTGCTGCCGGTGCCGACCGCCGGCGGTGTCGATCTGGTGCGTTATCCCGCCAAGCTGTTCGGCAACAACACCGTTGCCTCATTCGAGGTGGCGATCCCCGCTGTCCACGGCACCAATGTGGAGGACGGCACGCTGATGGGTATGCTGGAGATGCTCAACGTCCCCTACACCGGCTGTGATGTGCTGTCCGCCGCCGTGGGAATGGATAAGTTCGTTATGAAATCCATCCTGCGCGATGCGGGCGTGCCGGTGTTGGATGCACTGGCCTTCTCCGGCAAGATCTACGCACAAAGCAGCGACAAGGTGATCGGCCGTCTGGAGGAAGCGATCGGGTACCCGATGATCGTCAAGCCGGTCAACCTCGGTTCTTCGGTGGGCATTTCCCGTGCCGACAACCGCGAAAAGTTGGCAACGGCATTGGACGATGCGTTCACCTATGCACCCCGCGTTCTGGTGGAGCAGGCGATCACGCCCCTGCGTGAGATCAACTGCTCCGTGCTGGGCGATGCCGACAGTGCGCGCGCTTCGGCGTGTGAGGAGCCGGTCAGTTGCGATGAGATCCTCAGCTACCGTGACAAATACCTCAGCGGTAGCAAATCCGGCAAATCCGGCGGCATGGCGGATCTGAAGCGCCGTTGCCCCGCCGATATTCCCGACGAGCTGACCGCCAAGGTGCAGTCGTTGGCCGTGCGCACGTTCCGTGCGTTGGGCTGCAGCGGTGTGGCACGTATCGACTTCCTCAACAATCCAGAGACCGGCGAGCTGTGGGTCAACGAGATCAACACCACCCCGGGTTCGCTGTCGTTCTACCTGTGGGAGGCCACCGATCTGCCGTTCGGCAAGCTGCTCGACGAGATGATCGCTCTGGCGTTCAAGCGTCAGCGCAACCGCGATGCCCTGCAGTTCAGTTTCGACACCAACCTGCTCTCCACCGTATCGCTCGGCGGCGCCAAGGGTGCCAAGGGCGGCAAGCTGTAATATCGCAATCAAAAAGAGCCTTGGGAGATCCCAAGGCTCTTTTTGCGCTAGGAAAGCGACACCAGTTTGCGATTGAGTGCCTCGCGGAAGCCGAGGATCCACGCCGCTTCGTGCGGGTAGTCGGTAAAGGTCAGCGAACGACCGGCACACTGCTCTTCGATAAACGCCAGCGCCTCCTCGCGGGAGGTCAGCGTTTCCAGCAACTGCAGCGCACGCATATCCTGCAGACCCTCGTTGAAAACCAGTTCACGCAGCGACGGCACCGGCTGTCCGTCCTTGCCGGGGTAGACCACGAACGGATCTCCTGAGGGGAATGCATCATCTGCATCCGTTACCAGATAGGGGTTGATAGGATGCAACGAATACTGGCTGAACCAGAAGTTAAAGCCCCATTGCAGGAAGCCGACAATATTGTACTTATATAGTTGCACACCAAGGATACGGTTGCGCGCCGACGGCATCGCGATCATACGGTTACTGACATCCACCACCTGACCGCAGCAATAATACGTCCACAGATCCGGCACGTTGTTCTCCACAAACGGTTCAATGTGATCCAGCGACGGGACCGGATGATCGACCAGCCCTTTTTGATAGAACGAATAGTCGGAGAGCGCGTCCATCACCGGCAGCCCCTTTAGAACGTCGGAAACGCTTTCACGGGCAAGACGGTATCCCTCCTCCACCTCGGTGTTCGGCTCATCCGAAATATGGAACCAACAACGATCCAGATAGCCGACCTTTTTAAGGAACGCACGCAGGCGTTTGAGAAACACTCGCAGGAACGCGGTGTACTCCTTCGATACGGCATCCGTCTCCCAACCGAAAATACGCCGATACTTACCGTCCACCGTCGCCATGATCTTGGGCGCGTGCTTGGCACCCCACTGGGTAAACAGATGGGCGATCTCAAAATACCGGATGCCGCAGCGATCTGCCATATCCAGATACCGCTTGAGTTTAGTAAACGAGAAGCGGTATACGCCGTTGTCCATACGAACGTCAACAAGCTGTACCGTGGGACGCTCCCCGCCCACAGCCGTGTCCAACGGCGGCGTAAACACCGGTGTCAGCAGCATAGAAATGCCGTAATCAGCGGCGTTGCGGACGTAGCTTTCGATGATCTGCCAATGCGCTTCGCTGAACACGGGAACACCGTATTCCACCGCCAAGCAGTCGCAGTGGAACCACTCGGTACACATCAATGTCTGCTTCGGCAATGTAGCGGGCAGTACCTCCACCGTGAAGGAGGTGGTTTCCCGAATATCCAGCCACGGCACCTTGGAGGTGAAGGTCAGCGTGAGCGTATAACGGCCGGCGGGGCAATCCTCCGGCACCGCCGCCTCGATCCAGAGACTGCGCCACTGCTTGCAGGACAAGGAAATGTTCTCCGATTGTTCGAACAACGGATCGGGGAATATCCCCGGCTGCTTACGCAGAAAATTATCATCCGACCACGGATAGGCGGGCAACATCACCGGCACATACCCAACGCGGTACAGTCGCACACCGCCCGGCAGGTCGGTGTTGACCGTTACGTCACCGTACAGCTTATCGTTTCCGCCGTAATACGTCGCGCACTGCACGCTGAAGCGTTCGCCGCGCAGCGCAGTCGCCTCAGTAATAGCGGCAGCCGCAAGCGGCTCATCCGAAAACACCTTTTCGAGTGAACTGATCCAACGAAATTCCATGGTATCGTCCCCCATTCCGTTTTCAATACGCTTTTATTCTAGCATACACGCTACGGAAATGCCAGCCTCATCCGACGATTTTTTGATATATTTAGCGCAATAAAAAAAGACCGACAGCCAGCTTGGCTGTCGGTCTGTTCTTTTCTTATCAGGTATCCTCTTCCACCATAAACGAAACGCCGTCCAGCGCGGTGATCTTCTGGATCAGGTCCGCGTCAAGAACACTGGAGCGCACCAGCAACTGCAGGCCAACGTGACCGTTGCAGGTGCTTTTGGGTGCCGTGATCTGCACCGTCAACGTGTGACCGAGCAGAGCGCGGATCTCTTCGACCAGCACGCCGGTGCGGGAGATATCGTCAACCTCCACGTACAGGCTGCTGAGAAGCTTGCGCTTATATTCTACCTTACCGAGCATCGGAACGAAGAGCAAGCACAGCAGCGACGCCACGATGGCACCGACGTAGAAGCCATAGCCCACCGCAATACCGATGGAAGCGGTCGCCCACATACCGGCGGCGGTCGTCAAGCCGGTAACGATGGAACGGTTACGCACCAGAATCGTACCTGCACCGAGGAAACCGATGCCGGAAACGACCTGCGCCGAAATACGAAACACGTCACCGGTGTACCCAAGCGTTTCCACCGCATACAAGCCGGTCAGCGAGGTGATCGCCGAGCCGAGGCAGACTAAAATATGCGTACGCATACCGGCCGCACGACCGTGACGGCCGCGTTCACTGCCGATGAGACCTCCCAACACGGCTGACAGCACCACGCGAGCGATGATGGACCAGACATTGAACCCTACAAGAATTTCCCACAACTCTTTCATCGTTGCTCTCCCCTTGATTTGGTACGATAAAAAGAAAAAAGACGAAAAAGGTAGAATTTCTCCGCTTTTTCGCTTTTCTTATTCCACGTCACCAAACGATCATATCACTACCAGTATAACGGCGATTTTGCAAAATGTCAAGCCCGAAAATGCAAAACCGTGCCAAACCTCGGTTTGGCACGGTTTCGATCAGGATCTTTTGTCGGGTGACGATCAGCGGTTATCCACCTTGATCTCACCGCGTACGATAACCAGCACGATGTTAAAATCATCGTCAACTACCAGCAGATCGGCCATCTTGCCTGCGCAGATGGAACCGGTCTCGGAATCAACGCGAATGGCACGCGCCGGGTTGATGGTGGCAGATTTGATCGCCTGCTTGACCGGAATACCGAAGCGGATGACGTTCTTGAGTTCGTCATACACGTTCGAGGTCGAAGCCGCGATCGTGCCGTCCGCCAGCAACGCCTTGCCGTCACGGACATACACCGTCTGGCCACCCAGATCGTACTCGCCGTCCACGTGACCGGCAGCACACATCGAGTCGCTGATGATCACGGAATTGTCCTCACCGAGCTGCGAGAATGCGATACGCAGCGCAGCGGGATGAATGTGGAAGCCGTCACAGATGAGCTCGGCCCGCACGCCGTACCGCTTGGCATTGTCAAACACGGCACCCACCACACCGGGAGCGCGATGCGTCAGACCGCTCTGTGCGTTGTAGAGATGCGTGACGTGACGAACGCCCCACTCAAACGCGGCACAAGCCTGGTCGTAATCTGCCGCCGTATGCGCGATCGACACCGGGCAGATCCCCTGAACCTGCTCAACGAACGCCTGCGCGCCCTCGGTCTCGGGTGCGATATCCACAACCTTGATCGCACCGCCGCAATCCTCGAACAGCCGTTTGAATTCGTCGGCATCGGGATTGCGCACGTATGCGCCGTTCTGCGCGCCCTTCTTGGACATGGCGATATACGGGCCTTCCATATTGACGCCCTGAATATACGCGCCGGTCACAGTATCCTTCGCAGAGGCAACATTGCGGAAGATCTTCTGCAATTCCTCAAACGACAAGGTCATCGAGGTCGGGCAGAACGAGGTCACACCACGCTGCACCAAGCAACGCGACATTGCCTCCAACGCTTCCGGCGTCGCCTCACCGGTATCATACCCGGCGCAGCCGTGAATATGCATATCGATCAGACCCGGCAGGATGGTATAGCCGGTCAGATCCAGCACCTCATCGCCGGTCGTTCGGGTATCGACAGCGGCAATGCGCTGATCCTCGACGGTGATGTTGAGCTTTACGGTTTCAAATTGATCGTTGTAGATCGTCGCGTTTTTCAGAAGCATGGATATTCCCCTTTTCTAATATGTCATACAGAACGCTTTTGCGTAACCAACCACTCGATAACGTCGGTATCCCGATACGCCGGGATCCACGAATCGTGATCCACACCCGGGAACACAGTCAGCTCTGCGTGACCGCCGACGGCGTTGACCGCGTCGGTCATCAGCTGCGAATATACCAGCGGCACCACCGAATCGGCATCGCCGTGGAACACGCGCAGGGGCAGCGCTTTGAGCGCGCCGGCCCGCCACGTCAGACCGCCGCCGCAAATGGGCGCGGCCGCCGCGAACAGCTCCGGATAAGTGCAGATCATTTCCCACGTGCCGAATCCGCCCATACTGCAGCCGGTGATCGTGATGCGATCGCGGTCAACACGGCACTCCTCCGCGACCGTTTCAATCAGTTCACGAAGCGGCAGGGTGAGATGATGCCAGATATATTCCTCTGGGCATTGCGGCGACAGCGTGATAACACGCAAGCCGTGATACTCCGGTTGCTCGCCGAAAAGGCGTGGGATACCGAAGAATGTGCGCAGCGGCGCAGGATCGGTACCGCGCTCCCCCGCGCCGTGCAAAAACACGATCAGGGGCAGCTGCTCCGTTGCGGGATCCCAATCCGTCGGGGCAGTCAAAATATAGGGCAACGACGGAAAGCTACCCTTGGGTTCAAACTGACGAACTTCGTTCATGGTGATTTCTCCCCCAATATCATTCGTCTGACGCTGTATCCGCCACGTGATTGTTTACCAGCAGCGTGATCTCCTCACCGACATCCAGTCTGGCACCGGCGGCAGGAGAACTCTTATAGATCGCGCCGGTCTCCACCTCGGGACCGTACCGCTCGCTGATGACCACGACGTAGCCCAGATCCTCCAGCATCGCTTTGACCTCTTCGCCGGGCAAACCGACAACGTCCGGCATCGTGGGCTGCTTGCCCATGCTGATGATGACCTCGATCACCGTTCCGGCCTTCGCCTGATCGCCGACGGACGGCGACTGGGAAATGATCTGCCCGTTCGGGACAGTGCTGTCATACAAATAACCGGCAAGCACCACCCGCATACTGCCGTCGTAAGTATCGTTCTGCGCCTCACGCAAGGTCTTGCCAAGCACATTTTTGACGGTATACAGCGTTACGGAGGGCTCGGTCTCTACCGGCTCGGTCGTCATGATCGTGGTGGGCACCGTCGTGGAAACAGTCGTCTCCTCCGACCCGCCGAACAAGCCAAAGATCGTATCCTTTGTCTGCGTCCACATACCCAGTTCATTCAAAACGTACCATACCAGAACGACAAGGCCGATAATGGCAAGCAGGAAAAACAGCGCGACAAAAGGGAAACGGCGCTTTTTCTTGCGCATTTGCGGAGGCTCCTCCGGTTGGCGCAGGCTGGCGACCGCTTGCGTGGCCGACAGCTCATCCAGCAGCTGCTGAACGGTTCGCGTACGGCGCTCGGGATGGAGACGCAACGCACGGTACAGGCTTTCATGGATGTACGGTGGCAGGCTGTCTGCTACCTCGGCCGGCATCATTAGCTCGTCTCCCCCGCGCTTGAGGCGCTGCGGGGCTTCCGCCGGCAGACGGCCGGTCAGTGCGAAAAACATCGATGCCGCCAGACCGTAAACGTCGGCCGCCCCGGTACAGGTCGCACCGCTGTCGTACTGCTCCGGCGCGGCGCAGCCGGCGACCCGACTGGCCCGACCGATACCACTGGCCGTACGTACTTCGTTGATCGCAAAATTCTTTAGGTTCAGGTGTCCCTCACAGTCCACCAAAATATTCTTCGGAGACAGTGCCAGATGCAGTACACCGGTGCTGTGGATGGTGTTCATCGCCGAGATCAGCGGCAGGAACATCCGACGCACCTCTTCCACCGGCAGACGACCACCGCGCTTCTCCACGTACTTCTCCAGGCTGATGCCCTCGCAGTATTCGCTGATGCTGTACGCCGTACCGTTTTCCTCGAAAATATCGTACGCCGGCACGACCACCAGCACCTCACGCAGGCGGGCGACCGCGCGCGCCAGATTCAAAAACTTAACGCGGCAGGAAGCAAACACCGTATCCTTGCCCTCGGCAGCGACCACCGCGGCGTTCTCCGCACGCTTGGCCAACTCGGGCGGGAAAAATTCACGAATGGTGACGCGGCTGTTATCGTTCTGATCCAGGCCGATGTACACCGCACTGTCGCCGCCGATCTCCAGCACACGGCCCACCAAATACCGCTCGTTCAGGACGGTGCGCACCGGCAGATATTCCGCCGGATTGATGCCGACCGCCGGATACCCACAGTGCTTGCATTTGGCTTCACCCTCCTGCAGCGTATTCATACAACCCATACAGATCATATTCGTCTCCACGCTTATTCCTCCTTGAAATACGTCCTGGGTCGATGCTTATTCCAACGACTGACGCAACTTGAGCTGACGAATATCCGAGCCGACACACACCAGCGGCTGGAACGTACCGGTGATCCGCGAGGCGATCTGCTCGCCGTAGCGGTCGGTCAGTTCCTTTTGGTTGAGGTTGGTGCTGATGACCGTCGGCTTGCCCGACAGCATCCGCTCATTGATAATGTTATACAGCGCTGACGTGTAAAATGAACTGGAAAACTCAGTTCCGACGTCGTCCAGGATCAACAGATCACAACCGGTCATCACATCCTCGCTGTTTCCCGAGGAACGGCCGAAATGCTCGTTCTCAATGCGGTGCAGCAACTTCTGCACCGGACCGTACACGACGGAATACCCGCGCGACAGCACCTCACCGGCAATCGCCAGTGACAGATGCGTTTTGCCCACGCCCGTCGGTCCGCGCAGCAGCAGGCTGACGTCCGTGCCGTCAAAGCCCTCCGCATAAGCGCGGCAATAGGCAATGACCTCACGCATCCGCGCCCGCGGCGCGATACCGGTGCGCGCATCCGGCTGTGCCGAATAATAGTCAAGCGACAGCTCGTCAAACGACATCGGCCGCATACCGGACAGCTCCGACAGCGCCTGACAAGACAGCTCACGCAGTAACGTCTTGAGGCAATCGCACCGTTTATTGGCGTGGAAGCCCGTATCCTCACACTTCGGACAGGTATACTGCGGTTCAAAGTTGCTGACACCGGCACCGTTTTCACGCAGCAGCATCGACAGTTCCACCTGCAGCGACAGGTTTTCCGCTTTGATGCGCTCGACCTCCTGCTCCACGTCCTTACCGTTCAAAATGGCGGAGACCACCTTACCGGAGGAACGCGCCATCTGCTGTTCGATCTCACGCAGACGCGGGATCTCCTGCATCATTTTTTGCCGCAGCGTTGCCGCGCGTGCCTGAGCAGAGGAGCGCCGCTGCTCCAGGATCGCTTGTGCTTGTCTATAGATCTCCGGACTGTATGCCACGACGCTCACCCTTTCTTTTTCTTTTTATATACCGGGATATATTGTGCCACCATATCCTCATATTCATTGGAAGGGGCATCTTTTTTGCCTTTCTTCGGTTTGTCACCGCTCAGCGCCGCCACCTTGTCCGCGGTGTCCGCGCCCTGCTCGCGCCAATTATCCAAAACACGCGTCATATATGCGGTCTGGAACTTGCCGGTTTTTTCACGGCAGACGTCGTACGCCAACCGCAGTACCTCGTCGGTGATCTTCCACTCGTATACCCACTTTTCCGCCGCGGAAAACGCCGATGCGCCCATGGGCGGTTTATCCAATCCGCAGACCGTCTGCACGTGCTTGAGTGCCTGCTGCGAACGCTCCAGCTGACACAGATGCTCCTCGGCGGCGGCGATCGTCACAATGTCACGATCTGCCCAATCCAAGGCGATCTTTTCAATGTACCGCATGGTCAGCCGCTCGGCACTCGCCGCGTAGCCGACGACCATCAAAATGACCTCGGCCGGCATACCGGCCGTATCGTGAATATACAAAAGCGTCTCCATATCGCCCGGCGACAGAGGGCGCCCCATCCGCACACTGACCTCGTCCAACAGATAGGCAAATTCCGGGCTGCTTTCCCGTCTGGCGATGACCTCCGGCATTTGCGGCTTGACCGGCTGCGGACGCGCTGCCGGTGTCTTGCGTACCGGCTCTGCCGGCGCTGCCGGAACGGGTGCCGGTGTCTCCGCCGGTTGGGTATCACCGCCGGTGAGAACCCCCAGCTCCACCCAGTACCGCAGCGCGTCACGGCAATCGGGAGTCGGAGCGCCCACCGCGCGGGAGCAAGCCTCATCGTCATATACGCCGCCGTGGCGGGACAGCCACAACAGTACCTTCAGCTGCACCGCACCCGCCAGACGCAGGTGCTTGTCCGCCACCTCTTCGGGCAGGATAAACACATGGCGCAGCAACGGCGCATTCCACTGATATTCTGCCAAGGCCTATCCCTCCCATTTTATAACATACACACATTATACACATCTTTCGACGTGAAACGCAAGTCCTTTTTCGTAATTGCAGGATTTTCCCTCAAATTTTCAGTTGATTTTTGCAAAAGAATGTGATATTGTAGTAATCGCTAGGAAAAGGAGGTGCTGGACCATGGCTTACAAAATTACTGACGAGTGCATCGCTTGCGGCGCTTGCGCCGAGGGTTGCCCGGTTGGTGCGATCACCGAAGGCGACGGCAAGTATGTCGTTGACGCGGAGACCTGCATCGATTGTGGTGCTTGCGGCGAGGTTTGCCCGGTGGGCGCTGCTCAGGCGGACTAATTGCTGTACTCTCAGGGGCTGTCGTAACCTGGCGGGATGACCGCGCTGTTTACGGCAGCCTTTTGCTATATCGGAGGTGAAGAATATGCCGCGTACGGAACAGCTCGGCGGCGGGCGCTCGGTCTTAGTCACGGAGGAGCATACCTTCGGAACAGACGCGTTACTGCTTGCCGCGTTTGCCGAGGCGCGCCCAAATGAGCACGTATGCGATCTGGGCACCGGCTGTGGCATCATCCCCTTGTTGCTTCACCGCACCTCCCCCGCACCGACGATCGACGCGGTGGAGCTCTCACCGAAAGCGGCGGCGCTGGCACGGCAAAGTATCCTGCAAAACGGATTGGCGGAGCGCATCACTGTCCACGAGCAGGATTGGCGGTCGCTGACACTGCCTGCCGGTGCGTACGACCGTGTGATCTGCAACCCTCCCTATTTCCCCGAAAGCAGTGGCAAGGCCGCACTCTCCCCCGCTCGCCGTCTCGCACGGCAGGAGCAGGGGCATACGTTAACAGACGTTACAGCGGCAGCCGCACGGCTGCTACGCAACGGCGGGCATTTCGTGTTGTGCCACCGCCCCGAACGGCTGGCCGACGTGATCGCCGCCCTGCGGGAGCAGCGGTTAGAACCCAAACGCCTGCAGCTTGTCCACGCGCGGGCAGAGCTGCCACCGTTTTTACTGCTGTGTGACGCAGTGCGCGATGCCAAGCCGTCGCTGCGCGTGTTACCGCCTTTGATCTTAGAAAGTGAGGTGTCAACGTGTCCGGAACCTTAACGCTGGTGGGTACTCCCATCGGCAATCTGTCCGACCTGTCTCCCCGCGCGTTGGAAGCGCTGAACGCCTGTGATTTCATTGCCGCGGAGGACACCCGCGTTTCGCTGACACTACTCAACCATTTCGGCATCCGCAAGCCGCTCATCAGCTACTACGAGCATAACAAGCGCGAGCGGGGCGAGATGATCTGCCGCAAACTGGAAGCCGGCGAAAACGCCGTGTTGGTCACAGATGCCGGTATGCCGGCGATCTCCGACCCCGGCGAGGAACTGGTGGCACAGTGCCACGAGCGCGGCATTCCCGTCACGGTCGTCCCCGGTCCCAGTGCTGTCATCACGGCACTCGCGGTCTCTGGTATGCCGACCGGCCGGTTCACCTTTGAGGGGTTTTTAAGCGTCAACCGCCGCAGCCGTCGGGAGCATCTGCTGTCTCTCAAGGACGAGGTACGTACGATGGTGTTTTACGAAGCGCCCCACAAGCTGGCCTCCACACTGGAGGATCTGTTGGAAGTATTGGACGACCGACGCATCTGCTTGGTGCGTGAACTGACCAAGCTGCACGAGGAGGTGCTGCACACCACGTTGGCCGAAGCGGCGGTGCGTTACCGCAACGAGGCCGCACGCGGTGAGTTTGTGCTGATCCTGGAAGGTCGCGTCCCCGAAGCCGTACCCACGGCCGAGCCGGAGGACGGCGCGCAGCTGGCTCGCTCACTAATGCAGGAGGAGGGTCTCTCCCCCTCGGAGGCCGCTCGCCGTGCTGCAGCAGAGACCGGTCTGAAAAAGGGTGACATCTACCGTCTGTTGACGAAAGGAGATTGAGCTATGATCCCATTGATCTTCAGCGGCCTGCTGGAACCGAGTACCCTGGTGATGATCGCTTTGGCATTGCTCATCGCCGCCTATCTGTTCTACCTGAATAAAAAGGAAAAGAGCGACGGTACCGCCGCTCTGTGCAAGACCTACGCCGTGATGACCGAGGAGCTGCTGACCTCTGTGCCGGATGAAGAGGTCGTACGCGCCGTGGTCGCCAACCTGATGAATAAACAGGACAAAAAGCGCCCCGATCCGGCGGCACAGCTGCCGTTTTTCTCGCGCGGACGTGCCGCGGTCTACAGTGTATGGCTGCTGTGCAACGAATTGGAAACGCAGGAGTTCGACACGGTGTTCCGCTCCTCGTCCCGCCGTTTTGCCGAGCCGGCCGCGGACGGTCTGGATCGCATTGGTGCGACCAACTCCGCCACCGCGCTCCGTGCGGCGATCCGCGCCGCGGAGGACGATACGCAAACGCCGCTGTGGGACGCGGTCACGACGGTGTTCCGCGAGGCGGTCACAGCCGAACAGCCGCTGACGCTGTGTGTACGGTACATTCGTGACAATCCCGATGAATTCGTGGATTGATCACATCGCCACGTACAGCAACGCCAACACCAACTCCAACGGTGCGCCGCTTTTTGCAAGCATCACCGCTAACAGCAATACCAAGGTCTGCTCCTGATCGCCCTGCAGCAACGCCGCCAATCCCCCGCCCGCTGTGGTGGGGCGTGGGGTCTTTGGCTCGTCGCAGGGCGTTTCCTGTTGCTCGACCACTTCTTCCGCTTGCGGTGGTGTTAAGGTGACACCGCGATACACGTTGACAGGATGCTCCCGCACCAGACTGCGTGAACGCTCCTGCATACGCTGAACACGCTCCGCCGCCTCTTGCTGCATCTGCATCACACTACGAGTGGTGCTCATCGAAACAGTCCCCCTTTCTCCTGTAACAACGGTAGCAGCTTGAGCAGCTGCATCAGCTTGAGCGACTCATCCAAGCGCTTTTCCCGACCACCGTGTAGGTAGGGGCGCAGCGCCTTGAGCAGCGCGGTGTTCTGATCGTCCTGCCCCAATGACCCAAGCAGCGGTGCCAAACTCAGCAGACCCGACAACATCCCGCCGTCGTCTGCCGGTGTCGACTGCACGACCGGTGTCGGTTCAACAGGAGACGATGGCGGCGTTTCCGTGTTGCCGCCCATCCCCAAAGCCGCCATCATATTCTGGATCGTTTCCATCCCGTCCGGCGAGTTCAGCAGATGCTCTATCTTGCGGCTCAACTCGTCATCCATGGCTTCATTTACCTCCCAACAGCTTGCCCAGTGCCTTTTGCACCTCGGGTGAACTCAAAAATTGCTCCGCCTTTTGCTTGTCACCTACCAGATCGTTGATACGGCGGGCGTTTTCGGGACTGACACTGTTCGACAGTGCGCCGAGTCCCCCGTTTTGTACCGTGCTTGCCAACTGCTCGGGCGTCATCCCCAATTGCCGCGAGGCATAGCCAAGCAGCGCTTGCAGCTGGTCCGGTGTGATCTGACCCATGCCCTCACCCCCTTATTCCAAATTATGCAACCTCGGAAAGGAATAGTCACGTTATGATCCGTATTCTTGTGGTTTCCGATACACACGGCAACTCGCGTGCGTTGTGCCGTGCTTTAGACGATCAGCCGAACGCGCAGTACATTCTCCATTTGGGAGACGGCGCCTCCGAAATGACCTCACTCGCCCCGACCTGCACCGGCACGGTGTATCAAGTGCGAGGCAACTGCGATTTTGCCTCGTCCCTCCCCACGGAAGAAGAGGTGCGTATCGCCGGCGTACCGATCCTGCTGACGCACGGCCATCGCTACAGCGTTAAGGGCGGTACCGGTGCCTTGGAGCAAGCCGCCCGAAGCCGCGGCGTGCGTATCGCGCTGTTCGGTCACACGCACCAGCCGATGACGCACTACGACAACGGATTATACCTCGTCAATCCCGGCTCGTTGGGCTACGGCGGCACCTACGCCACTATTGACATTGACGGCAACGGTATTGCGCCGAACATCGTACAGCTCCGCTAATACCACCGTATGCACCTGCCCGCAAAATGTGAAAAAACCGCGCTTATCGGTCTGATAAGCGCGGTTTTGTATTTCATTCAGAAGCGGTCAAGCAGCTCTGACAGCGAGGTGATGCCCTCCACACCGTCGGGGCATAGTTTTTGTCCGTGAACGTCGATGTACAGCGGTGTCATCCCCGCCGCCTGTGCGCCGACGATGTCGTTTGGAGGATAGTCGCCAACGTAAACACAGTTTTCCGGCGAAACGCACAAACGCTGTGCCGCGCGGCGGAACACCTCAGCCTTCGGCTTCCAGACGCCCTCGTCCCCGCCGACCATCGCCACATCCAGCAACGGACGCAGACCGGAATGATCGAGCTTAAGGCTTTGCACCGGCACCTCACCGTTGGTGATGACGCCCAAGCGGTAGCCGCGACGCTTCAGCTCGCGCAGCACGGCTTCGGCATCCGGAAACAGAACCGAATAAAACGGGAAGCGCCGTTGATATTCTCGCCAGATCAAGGCGCTGTCCGTCTGCCAACCCCACCGCTCACGCAGGGCGTTAAAATACGCGATGTAGTTGACGTAGCCGCCGTTATTTTCAACCAACATTTGCTGCGCCCGACGCTCGATCTCCTCATCGGAAACGGAAGCATCCATGCGGTGAAGCATCTCCCGTGCAACACCCAAAAAAGCGGTCACACGGTCCTGCAGCGTGTCGTCAAAATCGAATAGCACCGCCTTGTCGCCGCGGCTGCCACCGAGCAGTGCGTCGGCGGTCGCGATATCCGCGGTGATCTGTGCGCGAAGCTGCTCCTCCGTGTCAAAGCACTGCTCGTCACGCAGGAAGTGTATCAGCTCGACCTCCAGGATCTCGCCGTACAGATCACCTTGATAGTTTATAATGTATGTCTCCGCCTGCGGCGCACAGACACCGCCCACTGTGGGATGGATGCCGATATTGGTGATGGCGCGGTGCTGCACACCGTCCACCACGATCAGCGACGCATACACGCCCCGACGGGGTACCTCGTACTCTTTCGGAAACGGCTGATTCACCGTCGGAAAACCCCATATCGTACCGAGGTGCGCACCGGCACACACCGGTAATTCAAACGAATACGGACGACCGAGCAGACCACGCACGCGCTCCATCTCACCTGCGGAAAGGGCCCGACGGATCTCGGTTGAGCTGACGGTGCCGCCATCGCGCTCGACCTCCGGAACGATGCGAACCTCCATGCCGAGCGGCTCACACAGCTGCTGCAGCAGCGCCGCATCGCCACATCCGCCCTTGCCGAAACGGAAATTGTAGCCGCAGCAGACCACGTCTGCCTGCAGTTCGTTTTTCAAGACTGTGATAACGAAATCCTCCGGCGTGAGGTCGCGGATCGCTTCAAACGGTACGCTGAGCCATTCATCTACTCCCAACGTGTTTGCCTGTGCCGCTTGCTTCTCCGGAGAGATAAGGCGACCATCGGATTTCGGGACACCGATGATGGAAAACACCGTAACCGTAGGCAGCGGAACGGATATAGAGGGCGAGACCACGTTGCGCGCCGCCGCGATCACGGCGCGATGACCGAGATGCATCCCGTCAAACACGCCAAGCGCCACCGAACGGCGCGCGTTCAGCAGCGTGATCCCCGGCTGCCAGATCTGTCGTATCACAAGCCCTCATCTCCTTTGCAAGTAAGTATATCACATCTTATCAAAAAACGAAAGCCTTTTATAAAAAACACACAAAGAACACAAAGGTTTTATATACTGATTTACGCTGAGGAGGTATAGGTCTCTGTGCCTCCCCCACTTTTGCAAGGAAGGACGTGTTTCCATGATCGAAGTACAGAATTTGACCAAACGCTACGGTTCGCACTGTGCGGTGAACGACATCAGCTTCAAGGTCGAAGAAGGCGAGATCCTGGGCTTTCTGGGGCCGAACGGTGCCGGTAAGTCCACCACGATGAATATCCTGACCGGATACCTGTCGGCAAGTTCCGGCACCGTTAAGATCAACGGCCACGATATTCTGGATGAACCCAACGAGGCCAAGGCGAATATCGGCTATCTGCCGGAGCAACCTCCACTGTATGTGGATATGACGGTGCGCGAATATCTGGATTTTGTGTACGATCTGAAAAAATGCACCATCAACCGTCGCAAGCACATTGCCGAGATCTGCCGCTTGGTACATATCGAGGACGTGTATGGCCGTCTCATCAAAAACCTGTCCAAAGGTTATCGGCAGCGTGTCGGCTTTGCGCAGGCGCTCATCGGCAATCCGCCGGTGCTGATCCTGGACGAGCCCACCGTCGGTCTCGACCCCAATCAGATCATTGAGATCCGTACGCTCATCAAAAATCTGGGCAAGCACCATACGGTGATCCTGTCCTCCCACATCCTGCCCGAGGTGGAAGCGGTCTGCGACCGTATCGTCATTATCAACGAAGGCAAGATCGTGGCGGATAACACCACGGCGAATCTGTCGTCCGATTTTTCCGATGACCATCGCCTGCTCGCCCGCATCGCCGGTGATGAGCAGCGCGTGTATTCCATTCTCAAGCACGTCCCCGGCATCGCAGATATCACCACCTGCGGTCAGCGGGAGACCGGTGTGTATGAGTATGCGTTAGAACCGGTACACGGTGCGGACTTCCGTCGGGCGCTGTTCAACGCGCTGGCCAAGGAAGGCTGCCCGCTGCTCGGTCTGAAGTCCATGGAAATGACTCTGGAAGAGATCTTTATCTCTCTGACCCGGGAAAAACTGCCCGAAACCACTCGTAAAGGAGGCAGACGCAAATGACCGCCGTTTTCAAGCGTGAATTTAAGACCTATTTCACCTCCCCCATCGGCTACTGCGTCATCGCGCTGATGTTTGCGCTGACCGGTTTCTTCTTTGTGAACCACAACCTGTACTACTTATCGCCGGATCTAGCGCCGGTGTTCCAGAGCCTGCAGAGCTATATGCTCATTCTGGTACTGCCGATCCTGACCATGCGTCTGATGAGCGACGATAAGCGTCAAAAGACCGATCAGGTGCTGTTCACCTCGCCGGTGGGATTGACAGGTATCGTGTTGGGCAAGTTCCTGGCGGCCATGCTGCTGTTTGCCATCAGCTGCTCCATGACCCTCATCTGC
This sequence comes from Acutalibacteraceae bacterium, assembly GCA_045578625.1. Classification (GTDB taxonomy): domain Bacteria; phylum Bacillota; class Clostridia; order Oscillospirales; family Acutalibacteraceae; genus RGIG3009. The sequence goes on from JAZNKN010000060.1 coordinate 19,935, forward strand.
GCCATCATCATCGCCTTTAAGGCCACGCCCGACTGGTTGGTCATTATGGGCAACTACCTCGGTCTGCTGTTGGTCGGCGGTATGGTCATTGCCATCGGTCTGCTGATCTCCTGCCTGACCGAAAGCCAGTTTATCGCCGCACTTGGCACCTTCATTGCGTCGTTTCTGTTGCTGATGGTGGACGACTTGACCTCGTTGCTCCCGAACGTTGTCTGGGTCGCCAAAGTCACCTCGTTCCTGTCGGTAACGCAGCGGTACGCTACCTTTGCCGCCGGCACCATTCAGTACGACGATATTCTCTTCTTCCTGTCCATACAAGCGCTGTTCCTGTTCCTGACGGTGCGCCTGCTGGATCGCAAGAGATGGAATTGAGAGGAGGGACGCTGCTATGAAAAAGAAAAACGAGATCAACAAAGCGGTTGAGACCACGGTAGAAGAGACGGTGGAGACCGCTGCCGAAGAAACCGTTGGGGCGGAAGCTACCGAGAAAAAGCCGTCCCGCTTCAACTGGAAAACCAACCGTAAGCTGCGGCTTGGCACCACCGCGACGGTGTTTACCGCTGTCGTGATCGCCGCCGTGATGATCTTCAACGTCATCGTGGGCGTGCTGTATGACCGTTTTCCTTGGAAGATCGACCTGACCACCGACAACACCTACACAATGTCGGATCAGGGCCGCGCTGTTGCCAAAAACGTTAAGAAGGACGTGGAGATCCTAGTGTTTCTGGGAGAAAAATATTTCTCCGCGCCCAACCTCAGCGACACTTCTCTGAACACGGTACTGCGTCAGTTCTACCTGTTTACCAAGGAGTACAGCTCGCTGAGCGGCGGCAAGCTCACCACCACCTATCTGGACATGGATGCCGATCCCACCCTGTCGGCGACCTACGCGGACTACAATGTGGAATACGGCAGCATCCTGTTCCGCTGCGGTGAGCAATACCGCGTGATCAGTGTTGACGATCTGTATTCCTACGATTACAGCACGACGTACGGAACCTATTCCTACTTCTCGAAGGTTGATGAAGTGCTGTCCTCCACCGTCAATTCGATCTGCGGCGGCAAGACCGTCACCATCACCTTCCTAACCGGTCACGGCGAGGATACCGCGCTGATCGAGGATATGAGCAGTCTGTATCAGCTCAACGGCTATACGACGGAAACGCTCAACTTCAATACCGCTTCGGCGGCCGAGATCGACGAGACCACTGAGATGCTGGTCATTGCGGCCCCCAAAACGAGCTATTCACTGGACGAGATCTCCCGCCTGCGTGAGTGGCTGCACAACGACGGCAATCTGGATCGCAACCTGTTTGTCCTGTGCAACTATGAGTGTGAAGCCGATCCCGAGACCAACCGCGTCAACCTGTATGACTTCCTGGCAGACGACTACGGTATTACCGTCACCAAAAACCTCATCGTCGAAACCGATTCGAGCAGCTATATGCCCATCACCGGCGGCGAATATCAGCCGCTGACGATGATGAACGCTACCGACCTGACGGGCAGCAACGGCACGGTCGTGATGCCCTACACGCTGCAGCTGGAGCTGAGCAATGAGGAAGATCCCGCCGCCACCGGTGTGGGTAACGTCGCTCTGGTAGAATTCCCCGAAAGCGCCCAGTTGGTTGAGGTGGAGTCCTTGCAGGAAGGCAAGACCAAGGTGCAGAAAGAAGCAGAGAATTACCCGCTCGTCGGTATGGCGTATGCGGTGGAAGCCAGCGGTACCGTTTCCAACCACGTGATCGTCAGCGGCAGCTATCAGTTCCCCGGCTATCGTGCCTTTCCCTCCTACGACAATGAAGAACTGATGCTGGAACCGATCCGCGAGACCTGCAGTCTGGGCGATACGCTGTCGATGTCCGCTAAGGATCTCACGGTGGTGACCTTAGGCTTCACCGAGGCCAATGCCCGCGTCATTAACATCTTCTTCATCGCTGTACCGGTCCTGCTGATCCTCACCAGCCTCGTCATCTTCTTCAGAAGGAGGCACTTATGAAAAAACGCAACGGAAGTTTATTGGCTGCGGTCATCTCGTTTGCGGTTTTGCTTGCCATACTGATCGTTGTACTGATGCTGCCCGGCACAGAGACCGGCAACACCGGCACGACAACGACCACGGCGTCGACCACGGTGATTCCCCTCACGCCGACCACCTCACCGAGCGGCACACAGACCCTGCCGTCCGGCACGACGGCCAGCAAAAGCGCCATCCAATCAGCGACCATCACCCTGCCGGAGGAAACCTTTACGCTGGAACCCAATACCAAAGGTGTCCTGCGCGTGAAAGGTCACGAGGAGCTGGAGGATTTTGTCAACACCTCCGCCTATGCTTACCTTGTCGAGGCACTGACGGATATCACGGCGCTTCGCATCATCAACAGCGCGCCGGAGCATCCGGAGGATTTCGGGTTTGATACCAAGGAGGGATGCACGGCCGCGGTCAAGGTGCTTTACACCGATGGCTCCGCCATCTCTCTGGAGGTCGGTGATACCGCCCCCTCCGGCGAAGGCTGCTATCTGCGTCGCGACGGTTCCTCGGCGATCTATCTGGTCGATACGAACTTTGCAGATACGGTATCGATGCCTTCCAGCAACTATCTGTCGATGATACCGATCGCCACCCCCACCACGACCCAGACCAACTCAGCAGATACCGCGGTGGTACGTGACGTGGCGCTATCGGGTTCGGTGCGTCCTGAACCCATCGTGTTCCAGGTCTCCAACACCATTTCAAGCAAGGACGAAAGCGCGCAGATCATGACCGGCTATTATTTGACAAAGCCGTTCTACCGTTCGGTAAAGAACGGTACCGATATGCTGAGTACCACGACCTATTCGGGTTTTGTTGCCAGTGATATTGCCGCGCTCCATCCCACCGAGGAGGATCTGGAAGCCTACGGTTTGAATGATCCGTATTCCGTTTGCACTGTCAACCTTTCCATTCAGAAGTCCAGCACCAAGACGGATGAGGACGGCAACGAGTTCACGGAGCTGTCTTTCTACAACACCTTTGAATACACCGTCAAGTTGGGCAATGTGGTAAAGGATAACGAGGAATGCCGCTACGCGTTGGTATATCACGGCGATGAGCTCGTCCCGATGGTATACGAGGTCGTCACCAGCAGTCTCCGGTGGGCAGAGGTACAATACGACGATCTGGCTGACCCGCTGCTGTTCTTCACGTATATCGATCAGGTGGAGACGTTCGGCATCACACTGGACGGCGAAAAAACGCTGTTCGAGCTGACGCACTATCCCAATAAGGAAGACGCCGACAGCCGACTGAAGGTGGTCGCCAACGGCAACCGTTACAACTCGGCCTTGTTCCGTGACGTGTACCAGACGCTGATGGGTATTCTGCGTGTGGAGTCCACCGAGGAAACGCCGAAAGGTGAACCGATGCTGACTCTCGAGATCGAGACCAATACCGATATTGCTCGCGGCGGTTGGATCAAGCTGTATCAGTATTCTGCCGGTAAATACTTGGCAGAACACGAAAGCGGCGAGATCTATCTGGTCGGTGCCAAGGACGTTGAACAGGCACTGGCGACCTACCGTGAATTCTTAGGATGATCCTTTCATAACAAACACGGCGTATCACCACTGCGGTGATACGCCGTGTTTCTTTATATCTTCCACCGAGCGATCTCCCGCCCCACCGCATCGTACGGCAGACCCCACACCCGATGCGTACGTTTCTTTTCTCCAAAGCAACGCACCTTGACAGTACAGGTGCCGCGGCGGCGTTGAAGCCACGACCGTGTCACCGTAATGCAATCGATCACGTCTCGCGGCAAATATACGCGGTACAAGGCCAGACCCCGCGGATAACACAGCGTTACCGATTCCGGCCCACAACCGAATCCCGCTTGCCGCACACCGCAAAAGCGTACTAATAACCACCAAAGGCTGAACGTCGTCCACAGCACCGCGATCCCCCGCCACCACGCGCCCAACCACCACAGAATACTTCCGAAAAACAGCAGTGAGAGCGGTGCTGCCGTGTAGCGCCACCAAGAGTGGCTTGTGGGACGAAGCAGACAGCGATACACCGGAAAGCCGGGCAACAGCTGATCCAGACACGCGCTGAGATCGCGTGGACGGGCGGCGGGAATGAGTACCGGACGCGCGCCGATATCCCGACCGTAGCCCGCCGCGGTCACGACCACCGTATACAGTGAAAACACCCGCATCGTCAAGGTCTGACGCAATTCCAGCGCCGTGATCTTCTCGCGGTCGATCAGCACTTCCCGTCGGGTAAACAGACCGGACGACACGTGCAGATGGGTACGCTCCCGCCGTGCGCGAAAGCCGGCATACCGTAAAAAGTTGCGTACCGCCGCAACCGCCCAACCGATGATCAGCACGTTGCCGGCAGTGCGCAGGACGGACGGCAGGCCCAGATCGATCAACCGATCCACCAAGCCCACCACGTCCTGCGTCACCTGCGTTCCCAGAAGATTGCCGCTTTGCCGCAGTACCGGTGCGATGGTCAGCAGCCCCACCGCAGCATTGGAGCCGGTCAGTGACATGACCAATACCGGCCACCGGCTGGCACGGTAGTCGTGACCGCTGTTCTTGAGGAAAAACAACCGTTTGGTCTGCTCAGCCGAAAGATACAGTCTCACATCGGCACGACGGCGCAGTCCGGCGGTGCTGACCAACACACGGCGACCGCCGAGCAGCCACAGCAGCGGCGTGCGTTCCACCTCCACCGAGGCCGCTTCCTCGGCGGATATATGCAGCGTGCGGCGCACCACGATGCCTTGACGCACACCGATCGTGTGGAAGCGCCCGCCGGAGGACGTGGACAGGTGGTAGCGGCAGTTCCACCATTTCATCAGCGCATAGACGATCATCGCACCGCCGACAAGCACCTCATAACGGTACAGCGTGGGTGGCATCCCGCGCAGGGCGGCAAGCAGCATACGGATAAGCGGCAGCAGCAACAGCACGCGCCAGCGATGCAGATCGTATACGGCATACGCAAAGTACGGACGCTGCTCCATCACGGTGCTGCCTCCGCTTGCTCCAGCCTCACAGTCAGCGCATACGCATCGCGCCAATCCAACAGCGGCAGCCACGCCGATCCGCCCGCAAAGCGCAGGATAACGGTACGGCACTCAAACAATCGGTGCAGCGGCGGTGTCCAGATCTCATACGTGCGCAGCGCATCGACCGGTACGAACAGCTCTCGGCGCCACAGCAACCCATACGTCGCACGTACCGCGTGCGAATCAAAGCTGCCGTGCAGCGAGCGCGTCAGCGGCGGCAGATACCATACCGAAAGCGGGATCGCGATAACGATCGGGATCAGCCCACTCCACGCCGGATACCAGTCCCACGTTCGCGACGGCAACCACAGCAGCACCGCCAGAATCAGCATAAGGACGGTCAGCGTCACACGCAGGACCCATACCGCCCCTTTTCCCGCACGAAATTCCATAGACCGCCCTCCTCACCATGCAAGTTTTCCGCATCATAGTATATTTATGTCCGAAACACGTTAAACTATGTCAGAGTACCGCGTCAAACGCGACAAGGAGGCCTGCTTGTGTCAAAACCGTTTCGCGGCGGCATCCGTTTTTCCGATGCGCTGCGCGCCGCCAAGGAAACGGCGCTGAACACACCGCTGTGTGTGTTTACGCCGGAGGTCATCCGCATTCCCCTGCAGGAACGGCACACCGTTTTCACCCCGCACGTGGCAGATGGGGATGCCGTGCGGGTCGGGGATGTGCTGGCTGAAGATCCTGCGGGAGAGTATCCGCCGCTGCACAGTGGACTTTCGGGGACGGTATCCCTGCAGAAAGGCAGCCGACTCACGCCGGACGGTCGAACCTGTACGGTGCTGACCGTCACCGGTGACGGTCGCCAGACCGCCGGCAAGCCACTCCCTCCGCTTACGGCGGACGCAGAGCCCTCCGTGATCGTTCAACGGATGTACGACGGCGGTCTGGTGGGGCTGGGCGGAGCGGGATTCCCCACCTTTCGCAAATATCAGGGGAAAACAGCACACCACCTGCTCATCAATGCCTGCGAATGTGAGCCGTATCTCGCCGGTGACGGACGGCTTGTTATCGAGCAGGGGGACTCGGTACGTGCGGGAATCGAATTTTTAGCACGTGCCGCCGGCGTTCCTCCGACCGGCGTACGGCTTTGTGCAGAATCCGCCATCGTGGCGGAGGGGTTGCGTCGGGTAGCCATCGGCACCGCGTGGCAGGTCGTGCAGCTGCCCGAGCGCTATCCGCAGGGTAGCGAAAAGCAACTGATCCGTGCCGTATTGGGGTTAGAGCTGCCGCAGGGGGTCTATCCCGCCGATTGGGGGATCATCGTTTCCAATCTCGGCACGGCGGTCGCCATGGCGGACGCCGCGGCCGGTCTGCCGCTGACACACCGCGCGGTGACAGTATCGGGAACGGTTGCACAGCCGCGCAACCTGATGGTCCCTATCGGTACACCGTTTCGGGAACTGGCCGCCACCGCCGAGCCGCTCATCACCGGTCGTCGATCACAGCTCATTGCCGGCGGGGCGATGACGGGAAAGCGGGTCGTATATCCCGATGCCGGCCTACCCAAAACCTGCGGCGGAGTATTGGTATTGCCCGCCGAATCGGAGGAGGAATCGCCCTGCATCCGCTGCGGTGCGTGCGTGCGTGCCTGTCCCTCGGGGCTGATGCCGTATCTCATCGACCAAGCGTGGTTTCAGCGTGAGGACGGCCTATGTGCCGATCTGAAAGCCTCCGCCTGCATTTCCTGCGGCTGCTGCTCCCGCGTTTGTCCGGCACGGCGGCAGCTTGCCGCCCGCATCACCCACATCCGTCGAAAGGGGGTGTCACCGTAAGCATGTCTAAGAAACACGCACCGCCGTACCTGCGCGCCCGACGGCGCACGCTGGCGATCATGACCGACGTTTGTCTGGCACTGGTTCCACCGGCGGTCGCTTCGGTTTGGTTTTTCGGCCTGCAGGCAATGTGGCTGCTGCTTACCGCCACCGCCGCGTCGTTTCTGGCAGACCGTTTGTCGGCAAGACTGCACGGTGTCAGCCATCCCTTTGACGGCAGCGCGATCGTGACAGGGTTGATCCTGGCGCTGTCCTGCCCCGTCGGAACACCGCTGTGGCTGATGGCCGTTATGTGCGTCGTGGCTGTCGCTGTTGTACGCGATGCCTTCGGCGGTATCGGCGCCAACGTATTCAATCCGGCGATGGCGGCACGAGCACTGCTGCTGGTGGTGTTTCCTGCCTATCTCACCGGTTATACCTTGCCGGACGCCGTCTCTGCGGCCACGCCGCTGTCGGGTGGCAACACGTCACTGCTGTCCTTGTTTTTCGGTCGGGTCAACGGGTCTATGGGCGAGACCTCCGCATTGATGATCCTGCTCGGTGCGGGTTATCTGCTATGCCGCCGCGTGATCCGTTGGCAAGTACCGGTCGTGTCCGTGGCGGCGTTTGCCGCGGTGATGGCTCTCGGCGGCGGAAACGTGCTGCAGCACCTTTTGTCCGGCAGTCTTCTGTTCGGCGCGGTGTATATTTTTACCGATTATACCGGCCGTCCCACCACCCCCATCGGTGAGATCCTATTTGCGGTGGGCGTCGGCGCTTTGACTGCTCTCCTGCGGTTGTGGGGACGGTATCCGGAGGGCGTTTGTTTTGCCGTCCTCATCATGAATCTGTTGACACCGCTGCTGGAACGCTATACGCGTCCGCGGGTCTACGGAACAAAACGAAAGGAGCGCGTCGCATGAATTCGTTTGTAAAAACATCGCTTTCCCTGCTTATCACGGTCGTGATATCGGTCGGTCTGCTGTGGGGCGGCGACCTGCTGACACGGCAGCGTATCAACGAGCAGGACAACGCGCAGGTGCGTGAGACGTTCGGTGAGCTGCTTGATGCCAAACGCTTTGACAGTCTGGATACCGCCGGCTTTGCCAACGTGACCGGAGCGTGGAAGGCCCTTGACGGCAATGGGACGTTGATCGGCTATGCCGTCACCACTACCGCACAAGGCTACGGCGGAAAGATCGAGGTCCACACCGCGATCACCGCAGACGGACGCACGGTCAAGGGAATCCGCATCGGCGAGCATCAGGAAACGCCCGGCTACGGCGCACGCGTTGCCGAATCGGCTTTTACCGATCAGTTTACCGCGCGCCGACAGCCGTTTTATCTGGATACCGGCAAGCAGCGGGAGACTCTGCGCAACGGCGAGTACCGCGCGGTGATGGAGGAATACGACTCCTCCGGTTTCCGCGACGTGGTCACGCTGACCGTCACCAACGGACGTATCACAGGCGTGAAATGGGATGCCGAGCAGCGGGACAGCACCGTAACGAAGCGAGCGCTGTCCGAGGCAGGAGAATACGTGATGAGTGATACCGGTCTGCCGTGGCACGAGCAGGCGACGATCATGGAACAAGCGCTTCTCTCGGTGCAGGATCCGGCGCGGATCGTCTATGAGCCGGAGACCGGCAAGACCGATGCGTATACCGGAGCGACCATCTCGATCTCTCCCTTTGTCACGTTAGCCGCCGACGCCCTGGAGATGGCCAAAGCCACCGAGGGGACGGCGATCAACGGTGTCAGCGGGGCTACCACCTCGTCACAGGCGGTCATCAACGCGGTGAACGAGGCTGTTACGTTTATCTCCAATCTGAAGTAAAGGAGGCTCACTATGGCTGCTTTTCCGGGTGCCGGCGGTGTTTTGATCGCATTGCTTTCCGCCGACAGCATCTCACCGCAGCAAGGGCTGCTGCGCGTCGCGCTCATTAGTGCGGTGCTGCTGTGTGTTCACCTGCTCCGTGCCGTGCTGAAACGGGTCTCCTTGCCATTCCCCCTCGCCTGCGCAGTCGTCTCTTCGCTCGGTATCGGGAGCGCGTTTTGTCTGGGGCTGCGCGCCCTGTTTCCCGCACTGACTCCCCTCTCGCCCGAGCAACCGCTGACCGCGATGCTGCTGATGGCCTGCGGTGCCGCCGTAACCGAGAAAAGCCCCTTTGCGCTGCGCCTTCTGCCGGCAGCTGTCCTGATCGGCGCTGCACGCGAGCTGTTATCCGAGGGGTCTCTTTGGGGGGTCACGCTGCTGCCAATAGGTATCGCGCCCGCACTGGGAAACGGCGCCGGCGGATTGCTGATCGCCGCGCTCGTGCTGTGGTGCTTTGGCCTGAACCGACCGGTGCTGACCGAAGAAATGCCCAAAACGGCGGTGCTTACCAGTATGCTTCTGGCGGCGATCGCTTCGGTGCTGGGCATCGTAACCTCTTCGCTACCTACGGCATACGCAGTATGGGGCATCGTGACCCTCCTGTGCGCTGTGACAGTCGTGCTTCCCGAAAAGTACGCACCAAAGACTTGGGTTATCGTGCTGCCGGCGGCGATCCTGCTGACACGGAGTATGACACTGTGGTGGCCACCGATCCTTGTCGGTCTGTCCTTGCTTGCGGCGATCGTCCTTATCGGCAGCCTGCATCGGCGGTTGCACCTGACTCCACCCCCGCGGCGCTTTCGGGGCGCCCCCGCGGCGTTGGCCATCGCCGCTGTGGTAGCCTGTATCGCCACCGCTCTCCCCGACGTATCGTTGACATTTTGATAGGTGTAAGATATGGTGCTGCGGTCGGTGTATCTTCCGTTCAGTGAGAAGTTGGATATTTCCCCGGGAAACCGTGAGCAGCGGGCGGAGATCACGCTCGAACAGCTCGCCGAGAATATGCAACGGCTGCCCGCCGGAACGATCTGAAAAATTCCGAAAAATAATACTTTACAAGCGCAAATAGTTGTGTTATAATACCAAAGCACGCCAAGTGCGCAACCCTTACCCGGATCGCGGAGTATGCCCCTGTGGGGACACACCGTTTTCCCCTTCTGGGTTTGAGGAAATATGAAAAAAGAGGTGTTTTACATGCTGGCACAGGAAAAGACCGAGATCATGAAGGCGTATGCCACTCACGAGGGCGACACCGGTTCTCCGGAAGTCCAGATCGCCGTGCTGACCAAGCGCATCAACGATCTGACCGAGCACCTGAAGGTGCACAAGAAGGACCATCACTCCCGCCGTGGTCTGCTGAAGATGGTCGGTCATCGCCGCAACCTGCTGAACTACCTGATGAAGAAGGATATCACCCGGTATCGTGCTATCATCGAGAAGCTCGGCATCCGCAAATAAGGCTGCACAGTGAGGCAGGCGGGCGACCCCCGCCTGCCTCTAACCACATTTCCCAATCTTTTTCGCCGCTTACGGCACGGACAAGCGGTTTTTTAGCAGTGAAACGAGCGCTTCCCCGGAAACGTTGGTTTTATTGCTAAAAATCCTGCCGCGTGCCGATTCGGAATATATTTTGAATGGAGGATTTTATCATGTTTGAAAACTACCGCGTGTACGAAACCACCCTCGCCGGTCGTCCCCTCAAGGTCGAAGTCGGCAAAATGGCGCAGCTGTCCAGCGGCTCCTGCATGGTGCGCTACGGCGACACCTCGGTGCTGTGCAACGTCACCGCGTCTGCGAAGCCTCGCGACGGCGTGGACTTCTTCCCCCTGTCCGTGGACTATGAAGAGAAGCTGTACGCCGTGGGTCACATCCCCGGCTCTTTCCAGCGCCGTGAAGGTCGTCCCACCGAGAAGGCCATCCTGACCTCCCGCGTGATCGACCGTCCGATTCGCCCCCTGTTCCCCAAGGATATGCGCAACGACGTTTCCATCGTCTGCACCGTGATGTCGGTCGACCACGATTGCCCGCCGGAAACCACTGCGATGATCGGCGCGTCGATCGCGATCTCGATCTCGGATATTCCGTGGGACGGCCCGATCTCGGGCGTTGTCGTCGGCCTGGTTGACGGCGAATACGTCATCAACCCCACCGCCGAGCAGGAGAAGCGTTCCGAAATGCACGTGACCGTGGCGTCCACCGCCGATCTGGTCGCGATGATCGAAGCCGGTGCCAATGAGATCGACAACGAGACGATGTTCGGCGGTATCATGGCCGGTCACGAAGCAAACCAGCAGATCGTGGAGTTCATCAAGGGCATCCAGGCGGAGATCGGCAAGCCGAAGTTCGCTTTCCAGTCTAACGATCCCGATCCGGTGATGTACGAGGCGATCAAGGATTTCGCCATCGAAGACGTCCGCTATGCGCTGGACACCGATGACAAGCTGATCCGCGACGAGCGTCTGCGTCCGGTGTACGACAAGGTACACGAGAAATTCGATGAGCAGTATCCCGAGGAGATCGCCAAGATCGACGAGTGCCTCTACAAGCTGCAGAAGTATGTTGTCCGCCGTTGGCTGCTGGATGACGGCAAGCGCGTTGACGGCCGCGGCATCGACGAGATCCGCCCGCTGGCGGCTGAGGTCGATCTGCTGCCCCGCGTCCACGGTTCCGGTATGTTCACCCGTGGCCAGACTCAGGTCCTGACCACCGTGACGCTGGGTAACCCCGACGATGCTCAGATGCTGGACGGTCTGGATGACGAGACCGAAAAACGCTATATGCATCACTACAACTTCCCCTCCTACTCGGTAGGTGAGACCAAGCCGTCCCGCGGCCCCGGCCGTCGTGAGATCGGTCACGGTGCGCTGGCTGAGCGTGCGCTCGTGCCGGTGCTGCCCTCTCAGGAGGAGTTCCCCTACACCATGCGTCTGGTATCCGAGGTTCTGTCCTCCAACGGCTCCACCTCTCAGGCTTCCATCTGCGGCTCCACGCTGGCTCTGATGGCTGCCGGTGTGCCGATCAAGGCTCCCGTTGCCGGTATCTCCTGCGGTCTGGTAACCGAGGGCGACCGCTTTATGACCATGGTCGACATTCAGGGCTTGGAAGACTTCTTCGGCGATATGGACTTCAAGGTGGGCGGTACGCACAAGGGTATCACCGCCATCCAGATGGACCTGAAGGTACACGGTCTGACCCCCGCCATCATCAAAGAGGCGCTGGAAAAGACCTACAAGGCGCGTCTGTACATCCTCGATGAGATCATGCTCAAGGCGATCCCCGAGGTTCGCGCAGAGCTGTCCCCCTATGCTCCCAAGATGCTGACCACCAAGATCGACGTGGACAAGATCCGCGAGGTCATCGGTAAGGGCGGCTCGGTCATCCAGAAGATCCAGGCCGACTACAACTGCGACGTCACCGTCGAAGAGGACGGCACCATCTTCATCTCGGCTGTCAACACCGAGAACGCCAACCGTGCGCTGGCTGTCATCGAGACCATCGCCAAGGATCCCGAGATCGGTGCGATCTACAAGGGTCGCGTCACCCGCCTGATGGCGTTCGGTGCGTTTGTGGAGATCGCCCCCGGCAAGGAGGGACTGGTCCACATCAGCAAGCTGGATGTCAAGCGTGTGGAAAAGGTCGAGGACATCGTCACCGTCGGTGATGAAGTGCTGGTCAAGGTCACCGAGATCGACGAGCAGGGTCGCATCAACCTGTCCCGCCGCGATGCGCTGATCCAGGTCGAGGGTCTGACTCCCGAACCGACCGCGCCCCGCGAGGGTTCGTCCCGTCCGGCTCCCCGCCAGGGTGGCTTCCGCCGCCGTGACGATCGCCGCCGCGACGACTAATACGTAGCTACGAAAGCCGGACACGACCGTGTCCGGTTTTTTTGCTTTCCAAAAATTCGACGCCATCCCTTGACAACCGCACCAAGGTGTGCTATACTGCATAATAATTTAATAGGCAAACCGTTGAAGCGGAAGTAACGGCGATCACGCCTTCACAGAGAGCCCGTGGTGCTGGAAATCGGGTAAGAAACCATCGTCAAATGGACCGCTGAGGGTGCAGTCAAATGTGAGCGATCACAAAGTATTCTGCAACGTGGGGGCATACGTCAGTTGCCGGGGATATGCTGGTATCCCGCAAGCGCACGGCTCGGCCGTGAATCAAGGTGGCACCGCGGATAATTTCGTTTTATTCGTCCTTGACAGACCTACATTTCTGTCAAGGACGTTTTTGTTTTTGACAGGTACCGGGAGGACACACCGATGATACTGCTGACAAAACGATGGCGGCGCGCACACTAAACGATCTGACATTATCTTACTTTTTATATTACGGAGGAAACGATCATGGATTTCAACGGCATCAATTTTGACACCTATTTTAACAACTATCCCGACAAGGACGGCTATTTCGGCAAATACGGCGGTGTCTACGTTGACGATAAGCTGAAGACCGCTATGGCGGAGATCACCGAGGCATACTATTCCATCTGCCAGTCGCGCAAGTTCATTGCCGAGCTGCGCCGCATCCGCAAGGAGTTTCAGGGCCGTCCCACACCGGTGACGCATCTGGAGCGCCTGTCCGATGCACTGGGCGGCAAGGTTCAGCTGTACGCCAAGCGTGAGGACCTGAACCATTCCGGCGCACATAAACTCAACCATTGCATGGGTGAGGCGCTGCTTGCCAAGTATATGGGTAAGAAGAAGGTCATCGCCGAGACCGGCGCGGGTCAGCACGGTGTGGCACTTGCCACCGCAGCGGCGTATTTCGGTCTGGAATGCGACATTTATATGGGTTCTGTGGACATCAAAAAGCAGGCACCCAACGTGGCACGTATGAAGATCCTCGGCGCCAACGTCGTGGAGGTCACTCACGGTCTGCAGACGCTGAAGGAAGCGGTGGACGCTGCGTTTGACGCGTACAGCAAGGAATACAAGGATTCCATCTACTGCATCGGCTCAGTGCTTGGCCCCCACCCCTTCCCGATGATGGTACGCGATTTTCAGAGCGTGGTCGGCATCGAGGCACGTGAGCAGTTCATTGAGATGACCGGTCACCTGCCGAACGCCATCGTTGCCTGCGTCGGCGGCGGTTCTAACGCCGCCGGTCTGTTCGCCGGCTTCCTGAATGATCCGGTGGACATCTACGGCATCGAGCCGCTCGGCCGCGGTCCCAAGCTCGGCGATCACGCCGCCAGTCTGAAATACGGCACCGAGGGCATTATGCACGGCTTCAACAGCATTATGCTGAAGGATGAAAACTTCGGTGTGTTTCCCGTGTACTCGGGCGCCAGCGGTCTGGACTACCCCTCCTCCGGTCCGGAGCACGCGTTCCTGCAGGAGATCGGCCGCGTCAAGTACGACGTCATCGACGACGAGGAGACCATCGACGCCTTCTTCAAACTCTCGCGCCTGGAGGGTATCATCCCCGCCATCGAAAGCTCGCACGCCGTCGCCTACGGTATGAAGCTTGCCAAGACGATGGAGCACGGCTCTGTCCTCATCAATCTCTCCGGCAGAGGTGACAAGGATATGGACTACGTCATTGAAAATTACGGCATTCGCTGATACCAACGCCCCGCTCGCTCCCTGCGCCGCGGGGCGTTTGACAACAAAGGAGGCTGTCTTATGAATTTTTCCGAGATCGCACAGCACCGCCAATCCTGCCGCAGCTACGATCCCGACCATCCGGTGGAGGAGGAAAAGATCGCTGCCATTCTGGCATCGGCGCGTCTGTCACCGTCCGCCTGCAACGGCCAGCCCTATCATTTCACGGTCTGCCGCGGCGAGACGGCAAAGCAGGTAGCCGCCGCCACGATGGGAATGGGAATGAATCGGTTTGCCGCCGACGCACCGGTGATGATCGTGATCTCCGAAAAGCCGTACGTCAAGAGCGCGGCGGTGGGCGCGAAGCTCAAGCACAACGACTACCGCTCCATTGATATCGGCATTGCCGCCGCCTACCTGACCGCCGAAGCCACCGCACAGGGACTCGGCACCTGCATTCTCGGTTGGCTGGACGACGAGAAGATCCGTACGCTGTGCGATCTGGACGGTACCGTCCGTCTGGTTATCACACTGGGCTACGCCAAGGCTGACGACCCCCTCCGCGCCAAAAAGCGCAAGGCATTTGATGAATTGGTCACCGAAAAATAAACGAAACGGTCCGCCGCACCCAGAGATGCGGCGGACTTTTTTATCCACCTATCGTTTGCTCGACAAACCGTTGCGCAGACGCAAGCTGTGTGGTATACTATACGTAGCGTTCCCCCTTTCACGCCACTTGTAAAGGAGAATGATGATGAGTTATACCGCCTGCGCTACGCGTTACGATGCCATGCCCTACCGCTACTGCGGTCACAGCGGCCTCAAGTTACCGGCGCTTTCACTGGGACTGTGGCACAATTTCAGCGATGTGGACGACTACGACACCATGGTCGCTATGCTGACCACCGCCTTTGATCTGGGCGTCACGCATTTTGACCTTGCCAACAACTACGGCCGTCCGGTCGCCGGTTCGGCTGAGCGCAATTTTGGTCGCATCATGCGTGAGGAGCTGGCCGCCTACCGCGATGAACTGGTCATCTCCACCAAGGCTGGCTACTATATGTTCCCCGGCCCTTACGGCGATTTCGGCAGCCGCAAGTACCTGATCTCCAGTCTGGATGCCAGCCTGAAGCGGATGGGTCTGGATTACGTGGATATTTTCTACCACCACCGTATGGATCCCAACACGCCTCTGGAGGAGACGATGGGTGCGCTGCGTGATATCGTACGCAGCGGCAAAGCGCTGTACGTCGGCATATCCAACTACGACGCCCCCACCGCGGCCAAGGCGCAAGCGATGCTGGAGTCGATGGGCGTGCATTGCCTGATCCATCAGCTGCGGTTCTCGATGCTCGACCGTCACGTGCAGACCGAGGGCATTCTGGAAGCCTCGCACCACGCCGGAATGGGCTCGATCGCCTTTTCACCGTTGGAGCAGGGCATCCTGTCGGATAAGTATCTTAAAGGCATCCCCGCGGGTTCCCGCGCTGCCAAACCCGACACCTTCCTGACCGCCGAGCGCATCCGTCCCGAGATGCTGGAAAAGGCCGAAAAGCTCAACAAGGTAGCCGCGGAACGCGGTCAGACATTGGCACAGATGGCCATTGCGTGGCTGTTGGGCGTCGGTGGCGTAACCAGCGTACTGGTTGGCGCGAGCAGTCCCGAACAGATTCGGGAAAACGTCGCCGCCGTTGCCGACATCAACTTCTCCGCTGAGGAGATCGCCGTATTGGAAGCGATATTGCAAGCATAAAGCACCGATAGGCAGAAGGACTAACCCCTTTGCGGTAAAAAATGAGGGCAGAAGGACTTTCCTCTCAATGCGAAAACAGTCCCCCGGACTGTTTTCTGTCAAAAGTTGTTGCTCGTTTCACTCGCCAACTTTTGAATTTCGTTTCAAGTCCTTCTCTTGACAAGCCAAAATAAAAGCGGTCATCCTTGACGGATGACCGCTTTTATTTTGGCAGGGGCAGAAGGACTTGAACCCTCGGCACGCGGTTTTGGAGACCGCTGCTCTACCAACTGAGCTATGCCCCTATATGACAAGTACAATGTACCTTGTAAGCAATGGTGGGCCTTCAGGGACTTGAACCCGGGACCGACCGGTTATGAGCCGGTTGCTCTAACCAACTGAGCTAAAGGCCCAAATACGGCTCTGAAAACAAAGGCTGTCTTAAAGCACGCATTTTATTTTACCATAAATCCCGCGGATGTCAAGTATTTTTGCAAACATTTGCGAAAAAGCCTGATTTGACAAGCCTGCGCCGCGCGTGCTACAATACCGCTATGAGTATGAAAACGTGGCTTTCCAAATATACCCACGACCTGACCGGCGTTCACGTGGCCATCACGGGGCCGACCGGCGGCTTGGGGACCGAGCTGTGCCGCTATCTGGCGGCACTTGGTGCGTCGCTGATCCTGCTGGACCGCAACGAGGAACGATCCCTCGCGCTCCGTCGGGATCTGCAGGCGCAGTTTCCGCGCGTCTCGCTGCAGCGTATCCCGTTGGATCTATCGGATATGACCTCGGTTCGTGCCGCCTGCGAGCAGTTGAAAGCACTGCCGGTCGATATTCTCATCCACAACGCGGGTGCGTACAGCATTCCCCGCCGCACCTGCGACACCGGGCTGGACAACGTGTATCAGATCAACTGCGCCGCCCCCTACTATCTTACCCGCGAGCTACTGCCGCTGCTGTGTCAGCGTCACGGCCGCGTGGTTATGGTAAGTAGCATCGCGCACAACTACTCCGAGACCGACCCCACCGACGAGGATTTTGTGACTCGCTGTCGGGCAAGTTGGGTCTACGGCAACGCTAAGCGCCGTTTAATGTTTGCGCTGTACGAGTTATTCCGCGAGGAGCGCGCCGCGACGCTGTCGGTGGTACACCCCGGCATCACCTTCACAAACATCACCGCGCACTATCCGCCGCTTATTTTCGCGCTCATCAAGCATCCGATGAAGTGGATCTTTATGAAGCCCGCCAAAGCCGCGCTTTGCCTGCTTTCCGGTATATTCCAACCGTGTGAGTATCACACCTGGATCGGGCCGCGGCTGTTTGATATTTGGGGTCTGCCCTGCCAAAAACGTCTGCGCACCTGCTCCGCAGAGGAAAGCCGCTGCATCGGCAAAGCAGCCGAAGAGACCTATCAAAAACTAAAAGCCTGACACACGTCAGGCTTTTTTCTTTTACCCCACAATGGTGTACGACAGCATCTCATAATGCAGCTCGGTGCCGATATCCGTGCCGGGCGGCAACAGCGCCAGCGCGATAAACAGATCCTCCGTCGCGGGGTTCTCCACATCACGCAGATAGGCGTATTCGCCCTCGACCTGCACCACGATATACTCCTTCGGTTCCATACCCTCGCCTCCCTGCGTCAGTATATCAAAAGAACTGCGTTTTTTCAAGAAAAATCGCAGTTTCGGCGTTGACAGTATACGCTTGTTGTGATAATCGCGTTTTTGTCAAATCAAAATGAGATTTTCTCAATTTGGAGGTGGGTCATGGCGATCAACATCCTGACCGAACTACACCAAGCAGAATAATGTCAGAGGGCGAATCGCACCATGAAAAACGTATTTGCGTTCGACTGTACTGTCGATGAGGAAAGCTCCGTATCGAAAAGCGTATCTCGGTGGACACTTGGAACAAAGACGAGCCTTACAACAAGGGCGAATATAGGCAGTATAAGATCCGCACGGACGATTCTGACACCGTCCATTTCAAGACCTATTACGCGCTGGAGCTTCTGCACGAGGGCGAGGAATACGAGATCCTCTTCCCCGCCTACGATTGGAAGCACATTGGAGCGCTGACCGGTATTCAACCGGTGGAAGGCAAAGCATAAGACAAAAAAGCACTTGCCGAAGCAAGTGCTTTTTGTTTACAGATCCTGCAGATCTGCAGCGGGGATATCATTTTCCAGATTATCCCGCGCCAGATCGTTGTCGATCACCGGATAAACCGATGGGATGGGCTTTTCCGCCGTTTGCGGCGGCTGCCCTCGTTTTTCTTTCTGCTTTGGCATACCGTTCACCTCACGGGTAGTATGCGCAAAAAGCAGTCAATTAAAACAAGCCCTTGAGCCAATCCCAAACGGTGAAGTCATCGGCGAACCGGAACGTGACGATACCCACAATGAACAGTGCAATAATGATGAGCGGCAGCACGTAGGTCAGATACGGACGCATCCACCGCTTGAGCTTCAGGCCCTTACCGGCATTGGCTTCCTCAAAGAAGTTGTCAAAGCCCCAACCCTTTTTGCTGACGCAGAACAGCAGATAGCACAGCGCGCCGAGCGGCAGCGCGCAGTTGCTGACGAGAAAATCCTCCAGATCCAGCACCGCCGAGCCCTTGGCAAACGGAACGAAATCCGACCACAGATTGTAGCCCAACGCGCACGGCACCGACAGCACCAGCACGACCACGCCACAGATAATGCAAGCCTTGACTCTTCCCCAACCGGTCAGCTCGCGCACGCAAGCGAGAATGTTCTCAAACACCGCCACGATGGTGGTCATCGCCGCAAAGAACATAAACAGGAAGAACAGCGTACCCCACCAGCGACCGCCCGCCATGTTGTTGAACACGCGCGCCATCGACTCAAACAGCAGACTGGGACCGGACGTCGCCGGCACATCGAAGGTAAAGCACGCCGGGAAGATGATAAGACCCGCCATGATCGCCACGAAGGTGTCCAACACCAAGATGTTGATGGACTCGCCCATCAGCGAGCGTTCCTTGCCGATATAACTGCCGAAGATCGCCATCGAACCGATACCCAGACTCAGCGTAAAGAACGCTTGGTTCATTGCACCCACGATGACATTGCCGTTGATCTTGGACAGGTCGGGCATCAGATAGAAGGTCAGACCTTCCTTAGCACCCGGCAGCGTAAAGCTGTTGATCATGAGCACGATCATCAGGAGCAGCAACGCGATCATCATCACCTTGGTAACGCGCTCCACACCCTTTTGCAGACCAAACGACAGCACCAGAAAGCCCAGCACGACCACGATGGCCATGAAGCCGACCGTGATGGCGGGATCACCCATCATATTCCCAAACAGCTTGGACGAGGCTTCGTCCGTGATGCCGGTCATCCGGCCGGAAAGGAAGCTCGTAAAATAATGCAAGATCCAACCGGTGACCGACGTGTAAAACATCATCAGCAGGAAGTTCGCCACCAACGCAACGTAGCCGTGCAGGTGCCATTTTTGTCCCGGCTTTTCCAACTTTTGGTACAGTTTGACGGGGCTTGCCTGACTGGCGCGACCCAACGAGAACTCCACCACCATGACCGGCAAGCCCAGGATCACCAGAAACAGCAAATAGATCAGCACAAAGGCACCGCCGCCGTACTGACCCGCCATCCACGGAAATTTCCACACGTTGCCGACACCGATCGCACAACCGGCACTCAGCAAAATAAAGCCCAAGCGGCTTCCGAACCGTTCTCTGCTCATATTTCTCACCCATTCTCCAAAGTAATAGCCTCATTATACCAAAACACGCCAGCCTCGTCAAACAATTTATCCTATTACAAAAAGGCGTGGATTTTTGTCACTGATATGGACGTGGCTGATCCTGCACGAACCGTTCGACCCCTATTCCCTGTTGGGACTGTTGTTCATCGCCACCGGTATCTTTGTCCAGATCAAACGCAAAAAACTGCATAAAATAAAAATCCCCCCGCATGCGGGGGGATTTTTATTTGCTTAGAAGTTAAGATGCCGCTCAGCGACGTTAAATGCGAGCAACGCCGGTCTCCTTCGCCGTCTTGACGACCGCCTCGGCTACCACCTGCGCCACGCGCTTATCCAACGCGGGGGCGATGATGTTCTCCTCTGTGATCTCGTCATCGGGGATCAACGAAGCCAGTGCGTACGACGTCGCAACCTTCATCTCCTCGTTGATGCAGGAGGCTCTACAATCGAGCGCGCCGCGGAAGATGCCGGGAAATGCCAGCACGTTGTTGATCTGGTTCGGGAAATCCGAACGACCAGTTCCTACCACACGCGCACCGGCTGCCTTAGCGATATCCGGCATAATTTCGGGAGTGGGGTTCGCCATGGGGAACATAATGCAATCCGTGGCCATTGACTTTACCATTTCGGGAGTAACCAGATTCGGCGCGGAAACACCGATAAATACGTCGGCACCGACCAGAGCATCGGCCAACGTGCCCTTTTGATGCTCCAGATTGGTAACCTTCGCGATCTCCTCCTGAGCCGGGTTGTTGTTTTCGTCGCCCTCACAAATAATACCGAAGCGATCGCAATACGTCAGGTGCTTAACGCCCATATTCATCAAATGCTTACCGATGGCGATACCGGCCGAACCGGCACCGTTGATAACCACGCGCACGTTGCCGATCTCCTTTTTGACAAGCTTCAGCGCGTTGATAAGAGCGGCGGCAACCACAATCGCCGTGCCGTGCTGATCGTCATGGAAGATCGGAATATCGCAGATCTCCTTCAACTTTTGCTCGATCTCAAAGCAACGAGGCGCCGAGATATCCTCCAGATTGATGCCACCGAAGGAACCCGAAAGAAGATAGATGGTGCGAACGATCTCGTCCACGTCCTTGGATTTGATGCAGAGCGGGAAAGCATCCACATCGGCAAACGCCTTAAACAGGGCGCATTTACCCTCCATAACGGGCATACCCGCCTCCGGACCAATGTCGCCAAGGCCCAGGATCGCCGTACCGTCGGTAATAACGGCAACCAGATTGGAGCGGCGGGTCAGCTCATAGGACTTGCTGATATCCCTGTGGATCTCCAAGCAAGGCTCGGCAACGCCGGGCGTGTATGCCAGGGACAGATCCTCTCTGGAGCTGATGGGAGCGCGGGAAATAACCTCGATCTTACCATTCCACTCATAATGCTTTTTCAGCGATTCAGCTCTGATATCCATTTGATCAATCCTCCCACGGGAATTTATACTGCGTCAGGCCAAGCTCGTCGCGCACAGCGATGATCTCCTTCTGGACGGACTCATTGATCGGCACGCCGCTTTCGCGAGCAAGACGGATCTCATACTCTTTTTCGCCGGCGGTGTAGATTCTTTCAGCACCCGGAGCCTTCTTGGAAGCGCGCATACTGCGAGTGATCTCGCCCGCCTTCTTACGGGCGATCTCCTCACCCATAAAGTGATCGGTATCGATCGCAATGAACCAGTGACCGAGCTGATACGGACGGATGTTTCCGTTCTCATCCTTGCCGTCGAGCGCCTTACCGTAGGCACCGTCCTGCAAAATGGAGGAGAAGAACTCCACAGCCAAAGCAAAGCCATAACCCTTGTAGCCGCCGAGATCCTCGCCGATACCGCCAAGCGTCGTCAAAGCGGCCGTGCCGTTACGGATCTTCTTCAGCGCCACACCGGCATCGCCCTCAACAGCCGAGCCGTCGTTCGCGATGATGGTGCCGGGATGCACGTCCTCGCCGATGCGCTCGTAGTATTCCACCTTGCCGTTCTGAGTAATGGAGGTCGCACAGTCAAAGTTAAAGTCAAAGGCCTCGTCGGTGGGAACACCGATGGTAAAGGGGTTCGTACCGAACATACCCTCCACACCGTGCGTGGGGGCAACGGAAGGACGCGCGTTGGTACCGGTCATACCGATGCAGCCCGCCTTGGTGGCCATCGAGGAATAGTAGCCCGCAATACCATAGTGGCAGGAGTTGCGCACAACGACCATACCCATACCGTATTCCTTCGCCTTGGCAATCGCCATGCTCATCGCCTTGTAACCGATGACCTGACCCATACCGTGGTGACCGTCGATAACGGCGGTCGTGGGGGTCTCTTTCAAAATCTCAATCTCGGTAACCGCATTCTGAATGCCGGCCTTGATCCTGTCAAGATACACAGGCTTAAAGCGGTTGACGCCGTGAGATTCAATACCTCTCTTGTCAGATTCCAGCAGGACATCGGCGCAGATCTCTGCATCCTCCCGCGGAATGCCGTAACCGACGAACGCATCGATCACGAAGCCGGTGATGGTCTTCCAGTCCACAATGTTTGTTTTTGCCATTTGATACTACCTCCTATTTCTCAAAAAAAGAGTACACCTACTCCAACGAATAAGTGCACTCTCAATCTCCAATAACAACTATATCACAATTTCAAAATTTGTCAATACGTTTCCCTGCCCAGAATAAGAATATCACCATAAACGGGGGCTCAGACCACCTTCGGTTACACGTTGGCAGAAAACGGCATACTCCATTTTATATCCGCTAAGGCGATATGCCGTTGGCTGCAAGCGGTCAAACGATGTTGTGTCCTTTCGGACACAAACACAAAAAACAAAGGGCTTCTTACGAAGGCCTTTGTTTTTGGAGGCGACACTCAAAATGGAACCGGTCTAAAAACCTTAGATTTTCTTAATAAATACATTACAATCTTTGCAATAATGTATGTTTTTAATTTTAGCTATTTCAGACCATTTAATTTTATCTGAAATTCTCACCTTTTTCTTATCAACTAATGAAACCCATTTTAAGATGAAAGGTGAATTAAAAGGAACATACCCTTCTTCCATTTGTTTTTGACAATAAGGACAGTTCATACAATATCACCTCTTAATCACCTCTTAAATTTATTATAGCATAAAAGCGGTGGAGGGGCAAGAGAAAGTGAAATATCGGCTGCACCGATGTGAAGTTATGCCGTTGGCATAGTGAAGTTTTGCGCTTCGCACAAAGTGAAGTTAAGTGTGCCACCCACGCCCGCAGGCACTTCACTGCGCAGCAACTTCACGATGCGTTAGCATCGCTTATCGTGCCGCAAGGCACACTTAGTTCGAAAAAAAGAGTCTTTTGCCTGGTAGACAAAAGACTCTTTTTTCGTGGTGACCCAAACGGGAATCGAACCCGTGTTACCGCCGTGAAAGGGCGGTGTCTTAACCGCTTGACCACCGGGCCTTATATGTAAAAGAGGAAGGAACGCGTTATCCTACACTCTTTATTTTTAAATGGTAGCGGCAGTGGGACTTGAACCTACGACCTTTCGGGTATGAACCGAACGCTCTAGCCAACTAAGCTATACCGCCATATTTGCTGACTTCTTGCCGTCAACGCTTAGATATTATAGCAACATTAACGACCATTGTCAACAACAAATTTTAAT
>JAZNKN010000061.1:0-15954 GCA_045578625.1 Acutalibacteraceae bacterium
ACCCTCACCCGAGCACACCGCACAGCCACGCAGCAGCGAGGCGGGGGAGGCGGGAGTCAGGGATGTGCTATCATCCGGTCGCTTTTCCGTTTCACGGCTTTCACCGTTCAGTGCGGATTGATCTACCCGCAACGTACCGTCGATCAACAGTCCGTCAGCAGGGATGCGTTCACCGCTTTGCAGCAGAAGGATATCTCCGACCACTACCTCATCGATCGGTATCGACACCGTTCTGCCGCCCCGTCTCGCACGACAGCGGATCCCTGCGGCTTCTTCCTGCAGCTTTTCAAAAGCGGCTTCGCTGCCGTATTCCGAAACGGTGGATACAAATGTGGCGAGGAAAACGGCGATGGCAATGCCGAGCGTTTCGTACCAATCGTGATGTCGGAACAAAAATAACACATTAACGGCGAGTACAGCCAACAGTACTTTAATGATGGGATCGCCGAAATTACTGAGAAAATGGCGAAAAAATCCTTGCTTTTTTCGTCTGCTCAGGCGATTGCTGCCGTGTTCGGTGCGGGAGCGCAGCACCTCACGCTCCTGCAATCCCGACCAAGTTTCTATCTTCATCCTCGCCGCCTCCTTTACGGTAACACCATATTCACAGCCTGTACCAAATAGACCGTGCGGCAATTTCTTGCATTGTTCGTGCAAACCTTTGTCGATCCGCCTACCGTATGCGACAGAAACGGCAATGGACAGGCTGTATAATGAAAACATCAAGATATGGTGGTGGAGGAATATGAAGAACACAAATTCTAGCGGTTTTACAGCCGAAACCCGAAAAAAACGGACGCTGAGCCGAGAGGTACGCCGTCAGGTACGGTATATGGTCGGCGGTGTAGTGCTGGGTTTTCTGTTGCCGTATGCGACGGTTTACGGCGGTGCAGCGCCGTTCGGTATCGGATTGACCGCAGCGGCAAGCGGACCGGGTTCGGTTTTGATCGGCTTGTCTGCGTTTGCGGGCTATCTGGTGCAAGGTGACACACTGCGCTATATGGCAGCGCTCGTCACGGTGGCAGGCATCCGCTGGGCGGTGGGTGGCTTCAAATGGATATGCCGTTCCCGTGTGTTTCCGTCGGTGGTGGCGTTCCTCGGTACAGTACTGACCGGCAGTGCCTTGTTGCTTGGCGAAACACCGTCACTGCTCGAGGTTTTTACCATTTTTTCAGAGGGTGTTTTGGCTGGTGGTTTTGCCTTTTTTGCGTCAACGGTGTTTCACGAGCTGACGGAGGACGGAACTGCGTTTTCGCAGGAAGCAGAGGTTTGCCTGATCGTGATGCTCGCCGTGGCAATGATGGCGTTGTTTTCGATCGAATTCGGCGGTATTGCACCGGCACGTATTTTGGCGATGATCATCGTGCTGCTGGCGGCACGCACTGCGGGACGATCCGGCGGCGGAACGGTGGGAATCGTTATGGGGTCGGCACTGCTGCTCAGCACACCGCAGTACGCCTTTCTTGCTCCCGCATACGCCTTGGGAGGCTTGCTTGCCGGTGTTTTCTCTATCCACGGTAAATGGGTGTCGACCGTTATGATGCTGGCATCCACCGGTATTGTTACCGCCTTATGCGAGCGTGAGGATCAGGTGATACTCACGTTTTACGAGACGGCATCGGCGTGCCTGATTTTTTTGGTGCTGCCGCCTTTGGCAGAAAGCACCTACGAGCGCCTGTTCCGCACGACAAAACAGCTGCCGGAGGTGCGTTCGGCACGTCAGGCAGTGGCGATGAAAATGGATCAGGCGGCGCGGGCGATTGCGGAGGTAGCCGGCACGGTAGACGACGTTTCGGCGCAGCTGGCGGGATTGGGTGCGCCGAGTGTGGGTAGTGTGTATCAGGCCGCCTCGGACGAGGTCTGCCGTTCCTGCAAATCCCGTTTAACGTGCTGGCAGGAGCACTATGCCGATACTATGGATTCCCTGAATCATTTGTCACCGCTGTTGGATCAAGGTGGCAGTGTGACGGAGGAACAGTTCGACGGAAGGCTGGCACGCTACTGCGGTCGGCTGAGCGAGCTTACCGCTCGCATCAATGCGGGATATCGGGAGTATTTGGTGCGCGAAGGGGCGTTTCGACGCCTTGGCGAATTGCGTGCGGTGGTGACCGATCAATTTTCTTCCGCTTCACAGATGCTCAGTGAGTTTTCCGAGACGTTGTCCCGGCCGGAGTGGACCGATGCGGAGACGGCAAGGCAGATTCGGGAATTGCTGGAGAAACAAAACATTCGCACGCAGCAGGTCGTATGCCGCATCAACGACCGTGGCCGAATGGAGGTCGAGATCTTACTTGACGGCAAATATCGCACGCAGCATCGGGAAAAGTTTTGCCGACGTATCGGCGAGGTGTGTGGACGATCGTTTTCGCTGCCGATTATCGATTATACCGATCACGTGACCCGTATTGCTTTTACGGAGGAATATGCGTTTCGTGTTGCGGTGGGGACGGCGCAGCTGAAAAGCGAAGGAGAGCAGCTGTGCGGTGATGCGTTTGAATGCTTTGAGGACGGTACGGGGCGGTTTTTGGCAGTGCTGAGCGACGGTATGGGGAGCGGTGGCAGAGCAGCGGTTGACGGGGCTATGGCGGCACGACTGTCGGCTCGTCTGCTGAAAGCGGGATTTGGCAAGGAAAGTATGCTGCGATTGGTAAACACGGCGCTGATGGCAAAATCCGAGGATGAGAGCTTGGCAACGTTGGATATTGCGGTGCTGAATTTGTTTACCGGGGAGCTGGAGCTGCTGAAAGCCGGTGCCGGGGTGTCACTGTTGTACAGCAAGGGTCGTGTGAGCCGCTTTGACGAGTCCTCGCTACCGCTGGGGATCCTGCGTGACATCACCTTTGCTGATACGCACGATCGACTGACCGAGGGCGACGTATTGGTATTGATGAGCGACGGCGTCAGCGACGACGGTGTGGAGTGGGTCGAAGATCTGCTTCGGGATTACGATAGGAATGTGGGTGGTATGCAAGGGTTGGCGCAGTTGATCGCCGATACCGCCCGTGACCGACAGCCAAAAGAAAAAAGCGATGACGTGACCGTCATCGCTTTGGGAATACATCAGTTACATTAAGGTTCGATCCACAGACGGGAGCGTTCCACGGCACGGTGCCAGGTGTGGAGCAGACTCTCACGCTCGTCACGGCTCATGTGCGGCTCAAAGCAACGCTTCATCTGCCAGTGCCCACGCAGCTCGTCTTGATCACGGCATAAGCCGGCACCGATAGCCGCCATGAACGCCGTGCCCAATACCGTGGTTTCGGTGATGCTTGGAAGATACAGGGGAATTCCCAGCATGTCTGCCTGAAATTGCATCAAAAAGGCGTTTTTTGCACCGCCTCCGTCACAGCGCATTGACGGGATGATCAATCCGGATTCCTGCTGCATCAGCTGTAGAAGATCGCATACCTGATATGCTATGGATTCCAGTGTGGCACGAACGATGTGCTCCCGTGTTGTGGCAGCGGTAATGCCGAGCATGGTGCCACGGGCGTAGGAATCCCAGTGCGGAGCGGCGAGTCCGCTGAAGGCGGGCACAAAGTACACACCGCCGTTGTTGCTGACATGCTGCGCCATATGCTCAGTCTCGTCGGCGGAGGAGATGATTCCCAGACCGTCACGCAGCCACTTAGTGGCTGCGCCGGCAATGTAAATGCCGCCGTCCAGTGCATAGGTCGTAGTGCCGTTGATACGCCATCCGACGGTGGTCACCAGACCTTCCTTCGATACGATCGGTGTATCACCGGTGTTCATCAGCATAAAACAGCCGGTACCGTAGGTAGTTTTAACGTCGCCGCTGTCAAAGCAGGCCTGACCGTACAAAGCAGCCTGCTGATCGTTCAGCAACGCCGTCAACGGTGCACGGATGCCGCAAAACGCATCGGGGTCGGTCTCGCCGAAGGCCGAGGCGCTGTCCTGGATGACGGGGAGAATGGAAAGGGGAATGTCCAAAGCCCCTAATACATCACGATCCCACGTGCCGCTTTGCAGATTCATCAGCATGGTACGGGATGCCGTGGAAACGTCGGTAGCGTGTAAGCGTCCGCCCGTCATCTTCCAGGCAAGCCAGGCGTCCATGTTGCCGGCCAGCAGGCGTCCTTCTGCCAGCAACGCTGAGGCGGCGGGAACGTTATCGAGAAGCCAACGCCATTTTAGTGCGCTGAAATAGGAATCTACCTGTAAGCCGGTGCGCTCGCGGATCAACTTGCCGTGTTTTGCAGTCACTGCTTCGGCGTCGGCGGCAGTGCGGCGATCCTGCCACACGATCGTGTTGGCGATCGGCTTGCCGCTTGCCGCATCCCACAGCATTGCACTTTCGCCCTCGTGGTCCAAGCCCACGGCGACGACGTCAGCGGGGGAGGCGTCGGCGTTTTGCAGCGCAATGCTCACGGCACGGCATACCGCCTCCCAAATGTCTGTGGCATCGTGTTCGACCCAACCGTCTTGCGGGTAGATCTGCCGTATTTCCCGGTATCCCAGAGAGACCTGCTGCCAGTTTTCGTCAAACAGGGCGGCGGCGACACCGCTTGTTCCCTGATCGATTCCTAACACGTAGCGTTTCATCATTTTTCATCCCTTTACACACAAAGCCATTTGACAGCGGGTCAAATGGCTTTGTGATTTATACGTCAATGCGATTGCGCTGTTTTCCCGCTAAGAACGCGCGAATATTTTCGGCGATTTCTTCCAGGCAGCGCACCCGTGCCTCGTAAGCGCCCCACGCCATGTGCGGTGTAAGACATACGTTATCCAAACCTAAGATGTTCTGGAACGGGTGATCCAAAGGCAGCGGCTCGGTGGAATATACGTCAATGCCGACACCGCCGATCTGCTGATTCAACACGGCATCTGCCAGTGCGGCTTCATCGGTAACCGCACCCCGTGCCACGTTGATCAGGATCGCATCCTTTTTCATACGTGCCAGCCGCTCCCGATTGATGATTCCCCGTGTTTCATCGGTCAGCGGTACGTGGATCGACAGAATATCGGATTGCTCACACAGCGTATCCACGTCGGTGACCTCACGGTTGGCGAGCGGTGTGCGTTTGCAGACCAGTACGCGGCAGCCCAGTGCCTCGGCAACTGCCGCTACACGGGCGCCGATATTACCGTAGCCGAGAATACCCCATGTTTTCCCACGAAGCTCGTGGAAGGGAGGGTTGAGGTAGTTCGGCGTGCCGCTTTTGGTGTAATACCCACGGTCAACGTAGCGCTTGTAAGCGGGGAGACGGTTGACGAGCGACAGTGCCATAGCGACCGTCAGCTGTGCCACGGAATCCGTGGAGTAACCCACGACGTTGCACACGGCAATACCACGGCTGCGGCAGTAGTCGACGTCGATATTGTCTACACCGGTGGCGGTGACACAGATCAACCGCACTTTATCGGTATTCGGAAAAGTAAGGGGATTTACCTTTACCTTGTTGAGGATCAACACCTCACACCCGGCGCTGTGAGCGGCGAGCTCTTCGGGGGTGCGGGTCAGTTCGTAGCGATGCACGGTGCCGAACTCGTCAAAGATCGAGAGATCCAGATCATCGTTCAGCGTCGCGGCATCCAAAATGGCGAGCTCCATATCAGCGTACCTTGTCGGCAACTTCCTTCAGCGCCTTGGCGACGAACTCGTCGGTCGTCATCGTACCGATATCGCCGTCCTTGCGGGAGCGTACGGACACCAAACCGGCCTCCGCTTCACGTTCGCCGATGATAAGCATATACGGTACCTTCTGCATCTGCGCCTCACGGATCTTGTAGCCGATTTTTTCGTTACGCATATCCGTTTCGGCACGCAGACCGTACTTCTTGAGTTCCTCGGTGATCTCGATCGCCTTATCCATCATCTTTTCGGACAGCGGCAGCACACGAACCTGCTCAGGGGCGAGCCACAGCGGGAACGCACCGGCGTACTTTTCGATCAGGTAGGCGAGGGTGCGCTCGTAGCAGCCCAGCGAGGTGCGGTGAATGATGTAGGGACGCACCTTCTGACCGTTCTGGTCGATATAGGACATATCGAACTGCTCAGCGAGCAGCTGATCGACCTGAATGGTAACGATGGTGTCCTCCTTGCCAAACACATTCTTATACTGGATATCCAGCTTCGGACCGTAGAACGCCGCCTCGTCGATACCGATGGTGTATTCCACGCCGAGGTCGTCGAGGATCTTGCCCATAATGCTCTGGGCCTCGTTCCACTGCTCCTCGGTGCCGATGTACTTTTCACGGTTGTTGGGATCCCACTGTGAGAAGCGGAAGGAGCAATCCTCCAACATACCCACGGTATCCAATACGTATTTTGCCAGTTCCAGACAGCCCTTGAACTCCTCCTCGAGCTGATCGGGACGCAGAATGAGGTGCCCCTCCGAAATGGTGAACTGACGCACACGGATCAGGCCGTGCATCTCGCCGCTGTCCTCGTTACGGAACAGGGTAGAGGTCTCGCCAAGACGCATCGGCAGATCGCGATAGGAGCGCATACGGTTGAGGAACACCTGATACTGGAACGGGCAGGTCATCGGACGCATCGCGAAGCATTCCTTGGTCTCGTCCTGCGGGTCGCCCAGCACGAACATACCGTCCAGATAATGATCCCAGTGGCCGGAGATCTTGTACAGATCGCTCTTGGCCATCAGCGGGGTCTTGGTCAGCAGATAGCCGCGCTTCTGCTCCTCGTCCTCGATCCAGCGCTGCAGCAGCTGCACGATGCGCGCACCCTTCGGCAGCAGGATCGGCAGACCTTGACCGATGACGTCCACCGTGGTGAACAGCTCCAGCTCACGGCCGAGCTTGTTATGGTCGCGCTTGCGAGCCTCCTCCAGCTTCGCCAAATGCTCCTCCAGCTCGGACGCCTTCGGGAACGCGATACCGTAAACGCGTTGCAGCATCTTGTTGTTGGAGTCACCGCGCCAGTAAGCACCGGTGGCGCTGAGCAGCTTGACCGCCTTCAGCCGACCGGTATCGGTCAGATGCGGACCGGCGCACAGGTCGGTGAAATCGCCCTGACGGTAGACCGAGATCTCGGCATCCTCCGGCAACGCCTCGATCAGCTCCTGCTTGTACGGCTCGTCCTTCATAAACTCCAGCGCCTCGGCGCGGGGCAGGGTGAAGCGCTCCAGCGGCAGCGCCTCCTTGATGATCTTCTTCATTTCCGCTTCGATCGCGGTCATATCCTCGGCGGTAAAGCCGGCAGGATGGTCGAAATCGTAGTAGAAGCCGGTATCGACCGAGGGACCGATGGTCAGCTTGGTGTCGGGCCACAGACGCTTGACCGCCTGCGCCATCACGTGGGAAGCGGTATGCCAGTAGGCCTTCTTACCGTCGGGATCATCAAAGGTCAGGATCTCCACCGTGCAATCCTCGGTGAGTGCCGCGCGCAGATCAACGACCTCGCCGTTGATGCGAGCCGCACAGGCGTTGCGGTACAGGCCCATCGACAGCTCGCGGCAAAACGCATCCACCGTCGTCGGTTCGGTTTGACGGACACTGCCGTCCTTCAGGGTGATATTCAGCATAAGGTTCTCTCCTTTCAAATACAAAAACAAAAGCCCCGTCCCTCAAAAAAGGGACGAGGCGTACAGCCACGTGGTTCCACCCTCATTCCGCAGTCAGACACTGCGCTTGAGTCGCCGATAACGGGGCGAGCCGGCTTCCTTTTGTCAAGACGCCCGGAAGCGCTCCGGGGTGGTAACGGTCTGCATTTTCTTACATCCTTTTCAGCAAGCCGGATGCTCTCTGGAAGAAAATCGGGGCAAACCGCCGTCCCCATCAACACTTTACGTGCTTTATGGTATCATTCTCCACGCGGTTTGTCAAGATTTTTTGACCGCGCTTTTTCGTTTTTTAGAGTTGACTTTATAAGAGAATTCCTCTACAATAAAATAAATATAGAAATTTTTGATGGGAGGTGCTTGTGATGCGTTTTCGCCGCTTAAAGATCGTGATCGCCTGCTTGGCATTGATCGGCGTATTGTCGGGCTGCAGTGCGATCGGTCTGAATGTCGAATCTCAGCTGATCCCGCCGGACAGCAGCGGCGAGCAGGAGGCGATCCGTAATGCACTGGATGCATATATCAACAAGCATACCGGCAGCGGGGAGACCACCGATTACACGCTGAAGTACCCCTCGGACGGTCAATACCTTTCGGCTTTCATCACACTGGATCAGGTCAAGGAGCACACGGTGCTTTCGCCCGATAATGCCACCGCCGCTCCGGAGGTCGAGGAAGAGACCGTACCGGACACCGCACTGGCCTTCTACCGCCGCAACGCGGAAAACGCCTTGGTGCATATCAATCTGCTTAAGCGCGGAGCCGACGGTTCTTGGTCATCCGTGGCGGATATCGAGGGCAAGGGCGAATCCGTCAACAGTGTCGACTTCGGCGATCTGGACAACGACGGCACGTGGGAGTTGCTCATTGGTTGGCATATGTACAACACGCGTGACTCGCGTCTGGCGATCTACGACGTGGATAACGGCCTGACCGAACGCTCCTTCAGCGCACCGTATACCGATCTGGTGGTGGGCGACATCACCCGCGACGGCGCGGATGACCTCTTACTTTTGTCGGTCATTACCGGCACCCGTCTGGCGTCGGCACAGCTGTTTTCGTACAATGCCAACGGCGGCATTGTCAACAGCATCGTGATGTTGGACAGCGACATTACCGATTTTGGCGGCCATATCGTTGCCGAACTGTCCTCCGCCGCGAACGGCGTGTTCGTGGATTGCTATAAAGAGCAAAGCGCCATGATCACCGAGCTGATCTGCTGGGAGGACGGCCGCTTGAAAGCGCCGCTGTGCAACCAGACCGAGCAGATCAACAGCGTTACCGCACGTGAACTGCCGATCGCCAGCCGTGATATCGACGGTGACGGCGTAGTGGAATGGCCGGTAACGACCCGTATGCCCGGCTTTGAGGAAACGGCCATGGCCGAAACGCTCTGGCATACCGAATGGTCTTACTGGGATCATGCGACCAACCGTATCAACACGAAATTCACCGGTTTGATCCCGGCGGAGGACGGCTATATGCTGCGCCTGCGCGAGGAGTGGGAGGAACTTCCGGCCACGTACGATACTGCGACCCGCACCCTGACGCTGTATCAGGACGAGGCGGGCAGCAAATGGCTGTTTAGCGTTGCCGTGTTCTCCGCCGAAGAGAAAGAGGAGCTTCCCCAGGAATACACCCTGCTTGCGGAGACGGAGGACGTCTGCTACGCCGTGAGCATCTCAGAGGAGCAAACGGCGATCACGGTTGAGGAGTTCAAATACCTGTTTTACAGTGTACCGGAGGAGGAACTCAAATGAGTTACGTACTGTTGTGTGAGGATGAGGCGGTCATCCGCGAGTTTATTGTGATCCATCTGCACCGCGGCGGCTACGACGTTATTGAAGCCGCGTCTGCTGAGGAAGCACTGGAAAAGTACGAGGAGTACAAGGGCGAGATCCGTGTTGCTCTTCTGGATGTGATGCTGCCGCATATGGACGGCTTTGAGTTGTGCGAGCGCCTGCGTCAGCAGGATGCGTCGCTGGGCATCATTATGCTGACAGCGCGTTCACAGGAGCACGAAAAGGTGCGCGCCCTGCGACTGGGTGCGGACGATTACGTCACCAAGCCATTCAGTCCCTCGGAGCTGATCGCGCGTATCGACGCCTTGTTGCGTCGCGTGAACACGAGCGATACCACCACCTACTGCGAGGAGATCCAATCCGGTGGGTTTACGCTGAATATGCGCAACCGCACTCTCTACCGCGGCGACGTGCCTATCGAGCTGACGCAGGTAGAATTCCAGATCATGGAATACTTTATGACACATGCCGGCGAGCTGCTCACGCGCACGGGCATTCTGGACCGTGTGTGGGGCGAGGGCCATTACGGCGAGGACAAGATCGTGGACGTGAACATTCGCCGTCTGCGTATGAAGGTGGAGGGCGACCCCTCCGAACCGCAGCACATCCTGACCGTTTGGGGCAAGGGCTATCAGTGGAGACCGTAATCGATACGACTACGTGAAAGAAGGTGATGACAAATGCTGTTTAAGAAGGTGACACGGCGCTGGCTGATCAATGGCCTTGGCGTGGTTGCCGTATTGCTGCTGATCTTAGAGGTCGTGGCGGCGTTTGTCATCCGTGCCTATTACTACGAGCAGGCGGAGCACAGCCTGTACACCCGCGCGCGCTCCTTCTCGGATATGCTCAGCACGTACGACGATCAGGAGGGCTGGGATTTTGTCAGCAGCGCCCGCGATTATATGGAGGCGTTTCCGGACAAGGAAAAAATGGAATTCCAGATCCTGAACGCCAGCGGCAGTATCCTCGCCAGCTCCACCGGCTTTCTGCCGGAATCGGACGGTCCGGAGGATTACCGCCTCGCCCTGCAGGCGCACGCGGGCGGAGAGAGCATTCCCAAGGGCGTGCATATCGGCAGCAGTGATACCGGCCAAAAGGTGTTGGCGCTGACGTTGCTTGTCGTGGACGATGACGGCACGGTATACGGTGCCATTCGTTATCTGGTCGCGTTGGATAAGGTGGACTCGCAGATCACAGTGCTGATCTCCATTATGATCGCCTTTGGTCTCGCCGTTATCTTCTTTGTTATGCTGTCCAGTGCGTATTTTGTCAGCAGCATTTTGCGTCCGCTGACCGAAATTGGCACGACCGCCAAAAAGATCGCTCAGGGCGACTATTCCTGCCGCATTGAAAAGCGGCATAACGACGAGATCGGTGAACTGTGCGATACCATCAACGATATGGCGGTGGAGATCGAAAGCGCCGATGATCTTCAGAATGAGTTTATCTCCTCCATTTCGCACGAGCTGCGCACGCCGCTGACCGCGATCAAGGGCTGGAGCGAAACGCTGCGCGACGAATCGATGCGCGATCAGGAGCTTCTCAACAAGGGTCTGTCGGTCATCAGCAGTGAGGCCGAGCGGTTGTCCGGTATGGTGGAGGAGCTGTTGGACTTCTCGCGTATGCGCCAGATCAAGGAGACCGCGCCGCACGAGCAGTTGGATGTATTTGCCGAGGTGCAGGAGGCGGTGTTCCTGTTCCGTGAACGCGCCCAGAACGAGGGCATTACCTTGCAGTGCATCGAGCAGGAAAAGCTGCTGCCCGTCTTGGGTGACCGTGACCGTTTGCGTCAGGTCTTTGCCAATATTATCGATAATGCACTGAAATACGCCCGCACAGAGAACGGCCGCGTACGCGTCGAAGCTGCTACCGTGCCGGAGGGTGTGCAGGTCGTGTTCAGTGATAATGGCATCGGCATTTCCGCCAAGGATCTGCCGAAGGTCAAGCAGAAGTTTTACCGTGCCAATAACCAGAAGCCCGGCTCGGGCATCGGTCTTGCCGTAGCGGACGAGATCATCCAGGCGCACGGCGGCACACTGGAACTGGAAAGCACACAGGGGCAGGGGACGGTCGTCACCGTTACACTGCCGACGGTCAAGGAGGAAGCTGATGTCTAAGGAAAAGCAGCCCGCCACCTGTCCTGCGGCCATCAAAGCGTCGATCGGCGGTCAGGCACTCATTGAGGGTATTATGATGCGCGGTCCCAAGCGCACGGTGATGGCGGTACGCCACGTATCGGGTGAGATCGTTACCGAGGAATGTGAGAACAACGGCGGGGAGCGACCGCGCTTCTGGAAATTGCCGCTGTTTCGCGGTATGTACGGTATGGTCGAATCGCTGAAGGTCGGCTACAAATGCTTGATGCGCTCTGCGGAGTTGGCCGGCTTGGAGGAGGATACCAAGGCGGTCACCGAGAACAAGGGCGCGCAAAAGGTGCTGATGACGGTGACGATGGTTATCAGTACGGTGCTTGGCATCGCACTGGCGTTGGGCTTGTTTATGTACCTGCCGTCGTTGCTGTACGCGCTGCTTTCCGGTGCGATCGACAAGGCGAACGGCAACACCTTCTGGACGGACAGCGCCATTCTGCGCGGTGTGTTCGAGGGTCTGCTGCGGTTGGTGCTGTTTTTGATCTATCTGGTTGCTGTCACCCTGATGAAGGATATTCGCCGCGTTTTTATGTACCACGGCGCCGAGCATAAGACGATCTTCTGCTATGAACGCGGGGAAGAGTTAACGGTGGAAAACATCCGTCGTCAGAGCCGCTTCCACCCCCGCTGCGGCACCTCGTTTTTGGTGCTGACGCTGCTGGTGGGTATGATCGTTTCGATCTGTATCCGGATCAAAACGACGTGGCTGCGCGTACTGGTCAAGATCGCGCTGCTGCCGCTGACGGCGGGTGTCGGTTACGAGCTTATCAAGCTGGCCGGTCGAAAAAACAATCGGTTCACGCGCTTTATTTCCGCACCGGGTCTGTGGATCCAGCGCTTGACCACCAAGGAGCCGGATGATTCGATGATCGAATGCGCTATTGCGGCGTTTGTTCCGGTGATGCCGGAGGAAGAGGAAGTCGAAGCCAATGAAGACGGTAACGCAACTGCTTCGGGAAATTGAACAGCGTTTGCAAGCGGGCGGGTGTGACTCGCCCGCTTTTGATGCGTGCTGCTTGTTGGAGGATCTCGGCGGCTTAGGTCGCGGCGCGGTCCCGCAGCGCGGGGAAACCGTGCTGTCGGACGAACTTTGCAGCCGCCTGTTGGCCGCCGCCGATCGCCGTGCCGCCGGTGAGCCGCTGCAATATCTGCTCGGCACGTGGGACTTCCTCTCGCTGACGCTGGAGGTCGGGGAGGGCGTTCTCGTTCCACGTCCGGACACCGAGCTGCTGTGCGAGATCGCCGCCGAACGGCTGCGGACGGTATCCGATCCCAAGGTGCTGGATCTATGCGCCGGCAGCGGTTGTGTCGGTCTGGGCGTGGCATCGCTTTGCCCGTCGGTGTCGGTGTTGTCTCTGGAAAAGTCTCCCGAGGCGTTCGCCTACCTGCAACGGAACGTGGCGCGGTATCCTCAGCTTGCCGTCACGCCGAGGGTTGCCGACGTGCTGACCGATGCGGCGGCGTTTACCGATCCGGTGGACGCGATCCTGTCTAACCCGCCGTATATCCCCGCGGGCGATCTTGCGGGACTTCGGCGCGAGGTACAGCACGAGCCGCGTATGGCACTGGACGGCGGGGAAGACGGCTTGCGCTTCTACCGCGTGATCGCGGAACAGTGGGTCACGCACCTGCGCTCGGGCGGCTTTGTTGCCGTGGAGGTGGGCATCGGGCAGGCGGAGGACGTCTGCCGCCTGTTTGAGTCGGTCGGCCTAGCAGACGTACGCGTCTTCGCCGATCTTGCCGGTATCCCGCGCGTGGTATACGCCCGTCGCGGATAAAGATTTCAATTTAGAAAAATTCCTTGCATTTATATACAGACCATTGTATAATAGTGGTATCCCAATGATAATTTGAGGAGGTATTTTTCATGAAAAAGCTTATTGCATTGCTTCTGGCGGTCGTGATGCTCTTCACCTTCACCGCCTGCGGCAGCAAATCCGGTACCGTCAAGGTGATCGAGATCGACCTGACCGACGAGCTGTACGCTTTCGGTGTCGACAAGGATCAGCCGGAGCTGTTGAAGGACGTTAACGCGTTCATCAAGAAGATCATGGAGAACGGCAAGTTCGACGAGATCTGCAACAAGTACTTCGGTGACGGCACGCCCACGGCGGTTACTTCCGCTGCGCAGGACGACAGCAAGGATCAGCTGGTCGTTGTGACCAACGCTGAATTTGCTCCGTTCGAGTACAAGGAAGGCGACAAGTACTACGGCATCGATATGGAGATCGCGGATCTGCTGGCGAAGGAGCTTGGCAAAGAGCTGGTCATCCTGAACGTGGACTTTGACGCGGTTTGCCTGCACGTCGGCCAGAAGAAGGCGGACATCGCAATGGCCGGCCTGACCATCTCCGAAGATAGAAAAGAGCACGTGACCTTCACGGATTCTTACTACACGGCTTCTCAGCGCATCATCGTCAAGGCTGACGACGAGACCTTCAAGGATTGCGAGAAGGTCGAGGACGTGGAGAAGATCCTGAACGGCCTGGACGACAAGACCAAGGTCGGTGTCCAGAACGGTACCACCGGTGAGATCTATTGCAAGGGCGACGAGGAATGGGGCTTTGACGGCTACAAGATGACCGTTAAGGGCTACAAGAACGGCGCTTTGGCAGTGCAGGATATGATCAACGGCAACATTGATCTGGTCATCATCGACGCGGCTCCCGCCGCACGTATCGTGTCTTCTTTCAACGAGAAGGCATAAGCACACCACAATAGAGCGGATACTTCACCGGAAACGGTGAAGTATTTGTTTGTATAAAGGGTTGATCTGATGGGTAATTTTGATAAAAAGCTGGAGGCCTTCTGGGAAAGCTTTATCGATCACGGTGCCTACCGTGAGGTTCTGGAAGGCTTGCAAAATACCATGCTTATCGCGGTTCTGGGTCTCGTGATCGGTACGCTGATCGGTACGCTGATCGCCGCGGTGCGTGTTATGCCGAAGTACCGCAAGCTGCCGCGGGTCTTGGATAAGGTGTGCGGCGTGTACGTCTCGTTCTTCCGCGGTACGCCGATCGTGGTGCAGCTGCTGCTGTTCTACTATGTGCTGCTGCCCTCACTGGGCGTGCGGATCGACTCGCTGTCGGTCTCCGTTATGGTGTTCGGTCTCAACAGCGGTGCCTACATATCCGAGATCATGCGCGGTGGTATCCTCTCCGTAGACCCCGGTCAGATGGAGGGCGGCCGCGCCATGGGTCTGAGCTTCTCGGCAACGATGATGAAGATCGTGATCCCGCAGGCGGTCAAGAACATTCTGCCGACGATGGGCAACGAGTTCATCACGCTGATCAAAGAGACCTCGGTCGTTAGCTTTGTCGGCGCGCTCGACCTGTACAAGGCGTTTAACACCATCGGCACGAGCAACTACGAATGGATGGTTCCGTTCCTGGCGATGGCGTTGATCTATATCGTGATCGTGCTGCTGATCACCTTGGGTATCCGGCTGATGGAAAGGAGATTGAGGAAAAGTGATAGAAGTATGTAATCTCCACAAAAGCTTCGGTCAGTTGGAAGTGCTGAAAGGCATTGACCTTACCATCAACAAAGGCGAAGTTGTAGCACTCATCGGTCCGTCGGGTTCGGGTAAGAGCACGCTGTTGCGTTGTCTGAACTGTATGGAGGATCCCACCGCGGGTCAGGTGCTGTTCCACGGTGTCGATCTTACTGATCTTAGCGTGGATATCAACGTGCATCGGCAGAAGATGTGTATGGTGTTCCAGCACTTTAATTTGTTTAACAACAAGACGGTGCTGCAAAATCTCACGCTGGCTCCGATCTACGTGGCTCGTAAGAAGGCGCATAAGGCCAAATGGCTGAAGCTTCGCAAGAAGCCTTACAATGAGGCCGATATTCGCACCGACAAGGACATCAAGGCCGAAGCCGAGGCGGCAGCGTTTGTGCTGCTGGATAAGGTCGGCTTGCGGGATAAGGCGCACGAGTATCCATCCAAGCTTTCCGGCGGGCAGAAGCAGCGTGTGGCTATCGTCCGCGCGTTGGCGATGGATCCGGACGTGATGCTGTTTGACGAACCAACGTCGGCACTGGACCCGGAAATGGTGGGCGAGGTGCTGGAGGTCATGCGCGAGCTTGCGCGTGAGGGCATGACGATGGTCATCGTCACTCACGAAATGGGCTTCGCCCGCGAGGTCGCGGACCGCGTCCTGTTTCTG
This sequence comes from Acutalibacteraceae bacterium, assembly GCA_045578625.1. Taxonomy (GTDB): domain Bacteria; phylum Bacillota; class Clostridia; order Oscillospirales; family Acutalibacteraceae; genus RGIG3009. The sequence goes on from JAZNKN010000061.1 coordinate 15,669, forward strand.
GACGGCGGCGTGATCTGCGAAGAGGGGTCACCGGAGCAGCTGTTTGGCGATCCGACCCACCCCCGCACCAAGGAATTCCTTTCCAAAGTGCTGTAACACAGTCAAAAACGAGGAACGGCGTCGAACGTTCTTCGTTTTTCTTTGCAAAAACCCCTTGACATTCCCGCCAACGGTATGCTATACTTTATCTGTCCTCAAGAGGACAGCATATCGCGGGATGGAGCAGGGGTAGCTCGTCGGGCTCATAACCCGAAGGTCGGTGGTTCAAATCCATCTCCCGCAACCA
>JAZNKN010000062.1:0-23447 GCA_045578625.1 Acutalibacteraceae bacterium
ACTTCGCATCGGCTTTGCCGATACTTCACTTTCTCTTGCCCCTCCACCGCTTTTATGCTATAATACACCCAAGGTGGTGATAGCAGTATGCATTTAGTTAATGATATAGCGAGTGTAAGTGTTTGTGAAATTACAGATATATCATCACACACGGTTGATATTGTTTACGACCTTGAAAGCTATAGTTCTCAAGATTATAAAAAAATATTGCTGATAGAAATCAACACTGAAACTGGGCTTAGAAGAGCTGCCTTGTATTGCGATTTTTGTGGAAATTTTGAATATTGCACGGTATTGCATCAAGAGAATCTTGTTGTAGCAAAATTCAATAGTATTTACATGATTAATGTTTGTACAGGAGAAATCCAATACAAGTGTTTTTCTGATATGGCGGGTGCTCTACGTCTGTATTTGTTGGAAGACGGATATTTGATTCACGGTGAGTGCGAAATAGTTAAGTTGGATTTTGAGTTCAATACTCAGTGGACGTTTTCAGGAAAGGATATTTTTGCTTCTTTGGACGGAAAAGAAGTTTTGAATATTTTTGACGATCGCATAGAACTGATGGATTTTTCGGGGAACACTTATATAATACCGTTAACACCTCAACCTGTAGAAAAGGTGCAGGCAAAGGAAAATGGGTAGACAAATTGATAATCAAATAATTCTGTGTAATAGGATAAAGAAAAACAGATGGTGAGAGGTGTACCTATGGTTAAACACATAATCTTGTGGAAGCTGAAAGAGGAAGCCAACAACGCTTCGGTTAAGCAAGGAATCAAGGATGGGCTTGAGGGGTTGGTTGATAAAATTCCCGGTCTTGTTGAGATTGTCGTGGAAACGTGTGGTTTGGAATCGTCGAATGCCGATGTTATGTTATATTCGGTGTTTGAGGATGAAGCATCGTTGAAGGCGTATGCGACACACCCTGAACACGTTTTTGTTGCCGATATGTTCGTAAGACCGTTTACTCAAACCAGATTGTGTCTTGATTTTGAGGTGTAAGTGAGAGATGAACGTCGGACGAGTTTAAAAAGAATCTGTCGGAGGGGTTGCTGTGAACTTTCGGTTTGGCGTGCGCGTATCGGAAGAGGATTATGTCAATTATAATACGTTTGTGCTGTTGCGGTCGCCGTACGGTAAAAAGCAGATTTTGTCGCTTCGTGTCGCGACGTTTGCGGTATTTGCGATCATCTCTTTGATTGCGGCGTTCGGTGAAAATTTTACGTGGGTTTCACTGATCGGACCGGTGGTTATTTTGCTTGTTTTTCAGTTTTTCCTGACCCGCTTTTTTGCTTGGAGCTTAAAAGGTTATATCCGATCTATGAAAAAGCAGGGGAAAATGGCGTATTCGCCGGAGGCGGTGCTGGAATTCTACGATGATACGTTCGTGGAGATCACAGCCGAAAACAAAACGGAGCAGCGGTATGCCGGGGTGGAGCGGATCAGTATTGTGGACGGCAATATGATCTATATCCATGTTAACAATACGATGGCATATATGCTGCCGTTCGCTTCATTTGAGTCCACGGAGCACAAGGATCAGTTTGTGGAGTTTATCAAAACCAAGTGTGCGCAGGTTGATGTGTACTGAAACCCGCTAGTATACTGTTCAAAGTGCATTTTGTGTCTTTCATCATAGGATCAACCCCAAGCGCCGCGGCGTTTGGGGCTTTAATCTTTGTTTTTTTGGGAAATGATTTGACCTTTAAAGGGGTTTTTGGTACAATAACTGGGAATTCTATTGTGAGGTGTTAGTATGAGCGAGAAAAGAAGCAGCTTTACCGGTAAGATCGGCTTCGTTCTGGCGGCTGCCGGCTCGGCGGTCGGTCTGGGTAACATCTGGCGTTTTCCGTATCTGGCGGCCAAATACGGCGGCGGTATCTTCCTGCTGGTGTATCTGATCCTGGCGGTAACGTTGGGCTTTGCACTGATGTGTGCCGAGATCGCGATCGGCCGTAAAACGGGGAAGAGCGCGATCAGTGCTTTCGGTGCGCTGAACAAAAGGTTCAGCTTTATTGGTTGGATGGCGGCGATCGTACCTGTCATCATTTTGCCGTATTACTCCGTGATCGGTGGCTGGGTCATGAAGTATTTTGCCGTGTTCGTATCCGGCGGCGCATCGGCCAGTGCGGCGGACGGCTATTTTGAGAACTTTATCGGCGGCACGTTTGAGCCACTAGGATGGTTCTTCCTGTTTCTTGCGCTGACGGCGCTCATCGTGTTGTTCGGTGTGGAAAAGGGTATTGAGAAGGTCAGCAAGTTCATGATGCCGCTGCTGGTGGTTCTCACCTTGGTTATTGCGGTCTACGGGATGTTCATGCCGGGCGCTATGGCGGGTGTTGCTTACTACCTGACTCCGGATTTCTCCAAGTTCTCTGCCACGACCGTGCTGGCGGCGATGGGACAGTTGTTCTATTCCATGTCCATCGCGATGGGTATTATGATCACCTACGGCTCGTATATGAAGAAGGATATCCGTCTGGAATCCTCCGTGCATCAGATCGAAGTGTTTGATACCGGTATCGCTTTCCTGGCGGGTCTAATGGTCGTTCCTGCCGTGTTCTCCTTCTCGGGCGGCGACGAAGCGGCGCTCGGTAAGGGCCCCGGCCTGATGTTCGTCACGTTGCCGAAGGTGTTTAACTCCATGGCCGGCGGTTCTGTGATCGGTGCGCTGTTCTTCCTGCTGGTGTTCTTTGCGGCGTTGACCTCCTCCATTTCCCTGATGGAGACCATCGTCTCGCTCCTGCAGGACAAGCTGGGGTGGAGCCGGCGCAAGGCTAGCCTGATGGTGTTTGTTGCCAGCCTGATCCTTGGTCTGCCGTCTTCGCTGGGTTTCGGCTTGCTGAGCAACATCACCGTTGCCGGTCTGACGTTCCTGGATATGTTCGATTTCCTCAGCAACAGTGTACTGATGCCGATCGTCGCGTTGCTTACCTGCATTTTCGTTGGTTACGTTCTCAAGCCTAAGGCGCTGATCGACGAAATGGAGATTGGCGGCAAGTTCTCCAACAAGCGCTTGTTTACGATCATTATTAAGTATATCGCTCCTATCTGCATCGTCCTGATTCTGATCTCGTCCGTGCTGGACGGTTTGGGAATCGTTAAGATCTAAGAAGGCGGATCGTTGCAGGCATGGGCGTGCATTTCCATCCTGATTAGGAAGGCTGCGCGCTGCCCGGATAATAATTTGTGTAACTTTTGCGTCTTTTTTTCAAAAAGTGCTTGCCATGTGTATGGAAATCGTTTACAATAGAAGCGAACAATCCGTTACAAGGGGGAAACACTTATGCCTACGTTGCACACCATGAAATATGGCACCAAGCGCAATAACCTGTTTTTGCGCGTGGCACTGGGACATTTTGCCACCAGTAACTGCCACAGCAATTATTATATTGACGTTGTTGCGCAGAAAACACGTATGTCCGAAGCCCGTGCCGTAGCGGAGGAGCTCAGCACGTATTACTATGCCGATACCGTTGTGGACACCATTCTGTGCCTGGACGGTACGGAGGTCATTGGTGCTTGCTTTGCCGACTGCCTGTCCAAGTCGGATATCATCAATATGAACGCACACAAGTCGATCTACGTGGTGACCCCCGAAACGACGAGCGGCAGTCAGCTGATGTTCCGCGACAACATTATCCCCATGATCGAGGGTAAGAACGTGATGATCTTGGCAGTTTCGGTCGCTTCCGGTAAGACGGTGGAAGCCGCGATCGATGCTATTCGTTATTACGGCGGTACGGTGTCCGGTGTGGCGGCCATCTTCTCAACGGCTGAAACGTGCGGCGGTCTGCCGGTACATTCGGTATTCGATCCCAAGGATCTGCCGGACTACCAGAACTATCCCTCACACGAATGCCCGATGTGTAAGGCCGGGCAAAAACTGGATGCCTTGGTGAATTGTCACGGCTTCTCCAAACTATAAAATACGGTCGAAAAAGGCGGTCGTGTGACCGCCTTTTTTGCAAATAAAAATCCCCCCGCATAGCGGGGGGTGTTTTTATTGGTGGACGTTAACGGACTCGAACCGCTGACCCTTCGCACGTCAAGCGAATGCTCTACCAGCTGAGCTAAACGTCCATATCCGCGCTTGCGGAACATGCTGTATTATACCGAAAAGCGCGGAGGTTGTCAAGAGGTAATTGCGGAAAATTTCCGAAAATCTTTTTTAGGGTTCAAAAAACGCGCCACAGCGCTTCTTCTACGGCGTCGCCGTTGACCTTAAAGCCGTCATTGAGTGTGTGATCACAGTGCGGTTTCACAGGATGCCAATTCGCTTTGCGCTTGTTCCCAGTCGGACATTAGCTGCTCCAAACGCGTATTTTGTTCCTCCAGCGCCGCGCTGATCGAGACGACCTTGTCATAATCGGCAGCCACGTCCGGTTGCTCCAGTTGCTCATTCAACTGACGAATCTGTTCCTCGACGACGGCGATGTCCTCTTCGCATCGGCGGATGCGGGTGGCGAACTTGCGCTTGCGGGATTCCAGTTCCTTGCGCTTCCGGTAAGCATTTTCCTTTACAGGTACGGCTATTTTTTCGACGTCAGCTGCCATCGGCTGATGACGCTCAAGGTATTCGTCATAGTTTCCGGGATAGCTTTCGCAGCCGGTGGGTGACAGCTTCAAAATGCGCGTAGCCATACGGTTGATGAAATAGCGGTCGTGCGATACGACGAGCAGCGTGCCGTCGTAATTCTCCATGGCAGCTTCCAACGCTTCGCGGGAGGCAATGTCCAGATGGTTGGTCGGTTCGTCCAACAGCAGGAGATTGTCGTGCGCAAGCATCAGCTTGAGAAGTAGGAGCCGCGCACGTTCACCGCCGCTGAGTTGACGGATGGGCTGAAACACCTCGTCGCCGTAGAACAGGAACGCCGCCAACGCATTGCGCAGCTCGGTCTGGGTGAGGGTGGGGTAGGCGTCCCATAACTGGTCGATGGCGGTCTTGCCGTATTCCAGCTGTGCCTGGATCTGGTCGTAATATCCAATGGAAACGCGCGAGCCGAGACGGATATAGCCGTTGTCGGGTGCTTGCTCACCGGTAATAAGGCGCAACAGTGTTGTCTTGCCGCAACCGTTCGGGCCAAGCAAAAACACACGCTCACCGCGACGCAGCTGAAAGGATACGCTTTTGAACAGTGATCGGTCAAAGGATTTTGAAAGATCCTCGGCATTCAGCACCTCGTTGCCGCTGACAGTAGCAGCGGTAAAGCCGAATTTTAAGGTCGACTCCGCTTTTTCAAGTTCAACTTGCTGTGTTTTCAGCCGATCCAACCGTTTTTCGCGACTTTCGGCAGCACGAATGGATTTTTCACGATTCCATTGCTTGAGCAGGGCGATATTTTCTTCCAGTTTTTTGATGGCACGGGCGGTCGTTTTGTGATGCCGCAGAGCGATCTCGTCGTCCTTTTCGCGCTGTTCTTTATGAGTGGTATAATTGCCGCCGGTGATATACAGTTTGCTGTGCGACAGCTCCATGGTGCGGGTGGTGACACGGTCCAGAAAGTAACGGTCGTGCGAAATGACGATCACCGCGCCGGTATAGCTGCGCAGGAAGGTCTCCAACCATTCCACCGATTCAATATCCAGATGGTTGGTGGGCTCGTCCAACAACAGCAGATCTGAGCCGGATAGCAGCAGGCGACCCATAGCAAGCTTGGAGCGCTGACCGCCGCTTAAGGTCGTTACGGAGCGCTGATGATCCGATTCACCAAAGCCCAGACCCGCCAGCGTGGAGGTGACGCGGCTGCGATAATACAGACCGCCGGCGGCTTCAAACTGCTCTTGCAGCTGCAGTTGTTTTTCGATCAGCGCGGTGTTGCCGCTGTCAGAAAGGGCGCGGTTGACGGTCTCCAGTTCTCGCTCCATACGGCGCAGCGGTTCAAAGACGCTTTCCAACGCTTCCCACACCGTAATATCGTCTGACAGCGTGTGCTGCTCCAGATAGCCGATGCGTGTGTCGCGAGCCGGCAGTACCTCGCCTGAGTCGGGAGATTCCTCGCCGGTAATAAGGCGGAAGAGGGTGGTTTTGCCGCAGCCGTTGGAGCCGATGAGGCCGATCCGATCGTGTTCGGCAACGTCAAAGGACAACCGCTCAAACAAGCAGCGGTCGCCAAAGCTCTTTGTGAGATTGTGAACGGACAGTACGGCCATGACGGTATCCCTTTTACAAAATTTTTACATAATTATACCAGGAAATTACTTGTATGACAAGTGATTTCCTGCTATACTTAAAAATAATATGGGTAATTATGTGGTTTGGCATCCTCGACCGCTGGCGATGTGGCGATTGACGGTTGCGTCCACACGTAAAATGTGCTACAATATTCTGTAACGCTGAAAGGAGGTGCGCCGATGAAGATCTTGGGTATCGACCCCGGTTATGCCATTATTGGCTGGGGTGTGCTGAATTATGAACGCGGTCGCTTCGGCGCACTGGATTTTGGAGCAGTAACGACCGAGGCGGGGACGCCGTTCGTTGAGCGTCTGCAACAGATATACACCGACCTGTCGGTGATCCTTGCCAAGCATCAGCCGGATGCGATGGCGATCGAAAAACTGTATTTCCAAAACAACCAAAAGACGGCGATCGAGGTGGCGGAGGCGCGCGGCGTGATCCTGCTTGCGGCGCAAAACGCCGGTGTTTCGATCTATGAATACACACCGCTGCAGGTCAAAAGTGCGGTTACCGGCTTCGGACAAGCACAAAAGCCGCAGGTCATGGAGATGACGCGGCGGCTGCTTCGGTTGCCGCAGGTTCCCAAACCGGACGATACGGCGGATGCGCTGGCGATCGCGATCTGCCACGCGCAGATGGGCGGCACGACGCTCAAACGACAAATCATGAGAGGGGTCTGACCGGATGTATTACAGTGTACGAGGAACGCTGATCCACCGTGAACTGAATTTTGCTGTGGTGGAATGCGGCGGGGTCGGCTATCAGTGCTTTATTACCGCCAATACGGCGCGGCTGCTGCCGTCTGTCGGGGCGGAGACGATGCTGTATACGCATCTGAACGTGCGTGAGGATGCCATGGAACTGTTCGGGTTTGCGGATCGCAATGAGCTGAGCTGCTTTAAGCTGCTGACCTCGGTCAGCGGTGTCGGCCCGAAGGTGGGGCTCGCGATCCTGTCCGAGTTGACGCCGGAGCGTGTGGCACTGGCGGCGGCTTCCGGCAATCACAAGGAATTTACCCGTGCGCAGGGCGTTGGTCCTAAGCTGGCGCAGCGCATCGTGCTGGAGCTCAAGGATAAGGTCGGTCTGCCGTCGGCGACCGGCGGTATCGTGACGCAGAACGAGATGCCGACCGGCGTGATCAGCGTATCTCAGGGCGCGGCCGAGGCGGTCAACGCCTTGACGATGCTCGGCTTCAGCAGCGGTGAGGCATCGGCAGCTGTCGGCAAGCTTGACAGCACGTTGCCGGTTGAGGAATTGGTGCGCCAGGCACTGAAACAGCTTGGCAAGCGCGGTTAAGGAGGGGATACGGTATGGACGAAATGGATTTTGAAAATCGCATGATGTCTACGGAGTATCTGCCGGAGGATGACGGCGATAATCCGCTGCGTCCTCGGACGATGAACGATTATATCGGTCAGGAAAAGGTCAAGGAAAACCTGTCGGTGTTTATCAACGCCGCTCGCCTGCGCGGTGAGCCGTTGGATCACGTACTTCTGTATGGCCCTCCCGGCCTCGGTAAAACGACGCTGTCCGGCATTATCGCCAACGAATTGGGCGTGAATTTCCGCATCACCTCCGGTCCGGCGTTAGAACGCGCCGGTGATCTGGCGGCGTTGCTGACCAATCTGGAGCAGGGGGACGTGCTGTTTATCGACGAGATCCACCGACTGCCGCGTACGGTGGAGGAGATCCTTTATCCCGCTATGGAGGACTTTGCCATTGATATTATCAACGGCAAGGGTCAGGGTGCGGCGTCGATCCACCTGCCGCTGCCGCGGTTTACACTGGTGGGCGCTACCACGCGCGCCGGTCAACTGTCGGCACCGCTGCGTGACCGTTTCGGCGTGATCTGCCGTCTGGAGCTGTACACGCCGGAGGAGCTGGCGCTTATCGTACAGCGCAGTGCCGATATTTTGGGCATTTCCTGCGATCGCGACGGCGCGCTGGAGGTTGCTTCGCGTTCACGCGGAACGCCGCGTATCGCCAACCGTTTGCTCAAGCGGGTGCGTGACTTTGCGCAGGTGCTGAATCACGGTTCGATCAACGCCGAGGTGGCGCGTGTAGCGCTGGATCGGTTGGAGATCGATGAGTTGGGTCTGGATATGGTGGATCGCCGTATGCTGATGGCGATGATCCAGCATTATAACGGCGGTCCGGTTGGTCTGGATACGCTGGCGGCAGTGATCGGCGAAGAAGCGATCACCATTGAGGACGTATATGAGCCGTATTTGATGCAGCTTGGCTTCATCAATCGCACGCCGCGCGGCCGCGTGGTGCTGCCGGCGGCGTATGAGCATTTGGGCTTGGAGCATCAGATGACGTTTTAAGGAGCAGCACGGTATGAGAACGGCTGAAAACTGGAGAGATTATGAATTGCTGGATGCTACCAACGGCGAACGGCTGGAACGGTGGGGCGAGGCCCTGCTGATCCGTCCCGACCCGCAGATCCTGTGGGATACCGGACGGCGGCATCCGCTGTGGAAAAAAGCACACGCACGGTATCACCGTTCCGCAACAGGTGGCGGACATTGGGAGACCTATCGCGCTCTGCCGGACGTGTGGGAGATCGGGTACGACAGTCCGGATGCCGGCATCAACGGCTTGCGGTTTCGCTTGAAGCCGATGGGCTTTAAGCACACCGGTCTGTTTCCGGAACAGGCGGTCAACTGGGATGCGATGGCACAAATGATTCGCCGTGCCGGACGTCCGATCCGCGTGCTGAATCTGTTTGGATATACCGGCGGTGCCACACTGGCTTGTGTGGCTGCCGGTGCGCACGTTACTCACGTGGATGCTTCCAAGGGCATGGTCGCTTGGGGACGGGAAAACGCGACCTCCTCCGGACTTTCGGATCGCCCGATGCGCTGGTTGGTGGATGATTGCGGAAAGTTCGTGCAGCGTGAGCAGCGCCGCGGAAACACCTACGATGCCATTTTGATGGATCCGCCGTCCTACGGGCGCGGGCCGGGCGGCGAGGTATGGAAGCTGGAGGATCAGATCTACGGTCTGGTTGCGGAATGCGCAAAGCTGCTTTCGGATAAGCCGCTGTTCTTTTTGATCAATTCGTATACGACGGGACTGTCACCGTCGGTCATGCAATATATGCTTGCTTCCCTTGTTGTGCCGCGGTTTGGCGGTGCGACAGCGGCGGATGAGATCGGTTTGCCGGTGACGCAGAGCGGTCTGGTGCTGCCGTGCGGCGCGAGCGCTTGGTGGAAGGCGGAGGAATAACGCGATGGATATGATCAAGGTCAAGGATCTGCGCTTCGCCTACGAGGATGGAGACAGCCAACCGGCGGTGGTGCTGAATCATTTGAATCTGACGGTCAAGGAAGGTTCTTTTGTGGCGCTGCTTGGACACAACGGCTGCGGCAAGTCCACATTGGCCAAGCATTTTAATGCGATGCTGCTGCCGCTGGACGGGCAGGTTCTTATTCGCGATATTGACACGGCGGATGAGGATCGCAAATACGACGTCCGCAGTACGGTGGGACTGGTGCTGCAGAATCCGGATAACCAGTTGGTGTCGACCATCGTGGAGGAGGACGTGGCGTTTGGCCCGGAAAACCTGGGCGTACCGCCTCAGGAGATCCGTCAGCGCGTGGACGATGCGCTGCGTGCCGTGGGCATGTACGAGTACTGCGCTCACGATACGCACAAGCTTTCCGGCGGTCAGAAGCAGCGGGTCGCCATTGCCGGTGTGTTGGCGATGCAGCCCGATTGTCTGGTTCTGGACGAGCCGACGGCGATGCTGGATCCGCACGGCAGGCAGGAGGTCATGGATACCATCTGCCGTCTTAACCGCGAACACGGTATGACGGTGGTGCTTATCACGCACTATATGGAGGAAGCGGTGCTTGCCGACCGTGTTGTGGTGATGAACGAAGGCGAGATCGTACTGGACGGTACGCCGCGCGAGGTGTTCACACACGTCGAGGAGCTGCGTGGCATCGAGCTGGACGTGCCGCAGCCAACCGAGCTGTGTCACCGCTTGCACAAAGAGGGCATTGCGGTTTCGGACGGCGTGCTGACGGTCGAGGAATGCGCCGAGGCGCTTGTGGAATTGTGGAAAACAACGAAGTAAGGTATAGCACTATGGCAATGATCGAAACCCAAAATTGCAACGTGCGGTATTCCATCGGAACACCGTTTGAAAAGGAAGCTCTTTCGGATGTGTCTGTCAGCATTCGGGAGGGTGAGCTTGTTGGTATCATCGGGCATACCGGTTCCGGTAAATCTACCTTCGTACAGCTGCTTAACGGTTTGCTCAAGCCTTCGGATGGTAAGATCCTGCTGGATGGTAAGGACATTTGGGAAAATCCCAAGGAGATCCGCCGCGTCCGCTTTCAGGTGGGTATGGTGTTCCAGTATCCGGAATATCAATTGTTTGAGGAAACGGTGTACAAGGACATCGCCTTCGGCCCTAAAAATATGGGGTTGTCGGAGAATGAGATCCATCAGCGTGTGCTGCGCGCTGCCAAGCGGGTCGGTCTGGATGAGGCGTTGCTGGAGAAATCGCCGTTTGAGCTTTCCGGCGGTGAAAAACGCCGCGCCGCGATCGCCGGTGTCATGGCGATGGAGCCGCGGGTGCTTATTCTGGATGAGCCGACCGCGGGCTTGGATCCGCGCGGTCGTGAGCGGATCTTGCAGATGGTGCGGCAGTATCAGCAGGAAAACCGTACGACGGTGCTGTTGGTATCGCATAGTATGGAGGATATTGCACGGGTAGCGGATCGCGTACTGGTGCTGAACCACGGTCAAGTGGCGATGATGGAGCCGGTCGAAACGATCTTTACCCGCGCCGAGGAGCTGGAGGGGATGGGCCTGTCCGTTCCTGCCGTGACGAAGGTATTTGCCTTGCTGCGGCAGCAGGGTGTTCCTGTTTCGCAGGCGGTATACACGCTGGAACAGGCGCAGGAGGAATTACTGCGTCTGCTGAAGGGGGGGACACCGGATGCTGTCTGATATCACGATCGGTCAGTTTTTTCCCGGAAAGTCCCTGCTGCATCGGATGGATCCGCGTGTCAAGCTGGCGTTGACCTTCGCGTATATCATTGTGATCTTTGTGCCGAAGAACTGGGTCGGCCTCGGTCTGGCTGTCGGGTTTTTGGCGGTGTGCGTGCTGCTGTCCCGCATCCCGATCAAGCTGATCCTCAAAGGACTGAAGCCGGTACTGCCATTGCTGTTCTTCACGGCACTTATCAACATTTTCTACGCTGACGGTAAAGTGCTTTTGAAATTCTGGATATTTACCATCACGTGGGACGGCGTTTATACGGCGATCTTTATCGGGTTGCGCATTCTGTGCCTCATCGCCGCCAGCTCGTTGCTGACGTATACCACGTCGCCGACGACGTTGACCGATGCACTGGAGCGGTTGATGAGTCCGCTGCGCTTTTTACGCGTGCCGGTGCATGAGATCGCCATGATGATGACCATTGCACTACGGTTTATTCCGACGCTGATCGAGGAGACGGATAAGATCATGTCTGCTCAAAAGGCGCGTGGTGCCGATATGGAAAGCGGCAGTATCCTGCAGCGTGTCAAGGCGCTGATTCCGGTGTTGGTGCCGCTGTTCGTGTCCTCGTTCCGTCGTGCGTACGATCTGGCGACGGCGATGGAATGCCGCTGTTATCACGGCGGCGACGGCCGTACGCGCATGAAGCAGTTGCGTATGGCGGTGCGGGATTTTCTGGCTGTCGGTGTGATGGTGCTGCTCATCGCGGTACTGATCGTAACGAACGTATTTATTCCCGCTGTGATCTGATCGAAAGGACGGTGATACCGTGGAAAAACTGCTGTTAACGCTTCAATATGACGGTACACGCTACCACGGTTGGCAGGTACAGCCCAATGGGATCACCGTTCAGGAAACGCTGCAAAACGCCGTGGAGCAGGTATCGGGAGAACGCCCGGGTATTACCGGCTGCAGCCGTACCGACACCGGCGTTCACGCACATCGGTTTTATTGCACGATGGACCGTCCGGAACGGTTTTCGCCTGCACAGCTTCTCAAAGCATTGAACGCGGTGTTGCCGGATGACGTTGCCGTGCTTGCCTGTCGAGAAGTTCCGGCGGAGTTTCATCCCCGTTACAGCGCGCAGGGGAAACGGTATGTGTATCACATCTGGAACGGTGCGGTACGTTCTCCGTTTTGGAAAGGTCATTCCCTTTACGTTCACGCGCCGTTGGACGTGGAGCGCTTGAATCAAACCGCGGCTTTGTTTATGGGAACACACGATTTTTCGGCATTTTGCTCCGCGGGAAGCTCGGTAGAGGATAAGCACCGTACGATCACTTGCTCGGAGGTCGAGCGGCAGGGCGATCTTGTTACTTATACCGTCGAAGGGGACGGCTTTTTGTACAATATGGTTCGCATTCTTGTGGGAACACTGCTGGACGTACACGCCGGTCGGCTGACCGATGCGGACGTGGTGCGCGCTTTGAAGACCGGTTGCCGTGAGGCGGCCGGGATCACCGCACCGGCGCAGGGATTATTTCTCGACGAGGTATTCTATCCGATGGAGGTGCAGAAATGAAGAAGAAAAAAACATCGGATACCAAAGAAGCGGCTGTTAAGACCGAAGAAACCAAAGAGACCGCGAAAAAGCCCAGAAAACGGCGAAGCGGTCGCACTAACTACCGTCCGTGGCTAAAGCTGCTCGTTCGGTTGCTGATCCTCGGTGCGGTGGCGCTTCTGATCTTCCTACTGGTGCGTAATTGGCGAAAGATCATGCCGATCTCGTTTTTGGATTGGTACGATACGACCTTCGGCATCGTGGAAAAAGGGGAGAATTTTCCCTACACGATCGACGGTAACGCCGTGATTGACGTGAAAGAGGTTGATCCACATCTGGTGGTGCTGGATGAGTCCTCGGTACGCTTTTTCACCGATGATGCCACGTGTGTGGCGGAGCGCAGCCACGCATACGCTGATCCTACACTGCACACAGCAGGGGACTATGTACTTGTTACCGAGATAGGCGGCAGCCGTTTTCAGGTGGAAACACGGCGGGGAACGGTACTGTCTATGGCGATGGAAAACCGTAAGATCTACGCTGCGGATCTGTTGGCGGACGGAACGATGGCGTTTGCTCTGAACAGTGCTTCACAGAGTTATCTCTCTGAGGTTCGCGTTCTGAACGGAGACGGTAAATCGGTTTTTGAATACAAGAGCAGCAAATACCTGCTGTGCGATGTGGCGTTGTCACCGAACGGTAAAAAGGTCGTTGCCATTGGAACGACCTCCGAAGGCGGCATGCTGAAATCGGCCGTTCTGACGATCTCCTTAAAGGACGGTGCGGTTACGGAGCACGTGGGCTCTGAGGTGCTGTTGCATAATGTGACGTGCTTCTCCGATACAGTGATCCTCGCGGTCGGTGACCGTCAGGTGTGGACGTTGGTCGGCGAGGATGCGAAGCTTACCAAGATCAACTGTGACGGTGTTATGCCGGTGGGTTATACCGCCACCTCGTCGCTCGCTTGTGTGGCACTGCGACGTGAGGGTGCTACCGGTGCGGGTACCGCGTGGCTGTTTGATAAATCCGGCGAATTGGTCAATCAGGTGGATTACACCGGTGAGCTGCGTTCGGTGTCCTCGCGTGAAAATAACGTACTCTTACTCACCGATACCGATCTGTATGATCTGTCGACAGCCGGTGTCACGCATACGTATGATACTCCGTCGGATTGTCTGTTTGCCGCCTTTTATGGCGAAAAACCGATGCTGCTGACGTTTAGTGAGTTGAAAAGACCGGAAAATTAATGGGAAACCGGTTGTACTTTTAACAGAAAAGTGCTACAATGCTTGTAATTGCTGTAACATAGGAGGGATATCCGTGTCGTTGGTTTTGGATATGACGGTTATACTGATCCTTGTGGCAACGGTATTTTTCGGATACCGCCGCGGCTTTTTGCAAACAATGTTACAGCTTGCCGTGTGGGTCGTCGCTTTCGCGCTGTCGCTGTTCTTAAGTGAACCCATTGCCGGTGCTGTGTTTGACAACTGGATCGCCGATGGTATTGAGAAAGGGATCAGCGAATCGCTTGAGGAAACGGTGATGACGGCACCTTCCGCAACGTTGGATGCTTTGATTGAGAAGCTTCCCGGTCCGATCGCCTCGGTCTTTCAGAATAACGAGGAACTGCGTGAGACCGTGGAAAAATTGAGCGAGGATGGAGCCGATGCCGCTGATGCTGTTGCAGAATCGGTGGTGGAAAAGGTTGTCCGTCCCGTGGCGGTCGGGTTACTGCGGTTTGTTATTTTCTTACTCCTGTTTATCGTGCTGCTGATCGTGCTTCGCTTTGTGAAAAAGCTGATAAAGCCGCTTTCCAAATTGCCGATCCTGCGCAAGGTGGACGGTACACTGGGAGCGCTGTTAGGGGCAGCCAAAGGCATTGTTTATATTTTGGTGATCGTTGCGGTGATGCAGATCGTAGCAGTCGTCTCGTCACCTGACGCTATTCTTTCGCAGGAGACACTGGAGGATACGTGGATCGTGAACTGGATCGCCGATGTAAATCCGATCACCAATATTTTTTGAGATTGAACGGTAGGGACTTGATACGATGAAAAGCCTGAAATTTGTATGGAACATTCCGAACGTGCTTTCACTGGTGCGGCTGGCGCTGCTTCCGGTGTTTGCCGTGCTGTATCTGCAGGATCAGTTTGAGTGGTCCTTAGTCGCGCTTGCGATGTCCGGTCTGACTGATCTGTTTGACGGCGTCATTGCCCGAAAATTCAATCAGATCACCGAAATCGGCAAGCTGTTGGATCCGTTTGCCGACAAGCTGACGCAGATCGTGGTTTTAGTCTGTCTCACCATTCGTAATCCGCAGCTAAACGTGCTGGTGATCATCTGCTTCGTCAAAGAATTGCTGCAGGCCATCGGTGGATTTATCCTGTTTTCACGCAAGGAGATCATCCGCGGCTCCAAGTGGTTTGGCAAGGTTTCCACCTTTACTTTCTATATCGCTATGCTAATGATCGCTATCTGGCCCACTATGCCGCCGTGGCTGCTGACGACGCTGATCATTATTGTTGCTGTGATGATGATATTCTCATTCTTTATGTATCTGGCGATCTATTTCCAGCTCCGTCGCGAAAACGGATTATCGAAGAAGCATGCCAATGCCGACCTTGTTAAGTGACAAAAGGAGACCGTATGCTGTGTTCTCGTTGTAATAAGCGCCCCGCGGTCGTGTTCATCACACGTATGGAGGGCAACGAAACCAAAAATGAAGGCTTGTGCCTGACCTGTGCCAAGGAGCTCGGTATTAAGCCAGTGGACGAACTGCTCAATAAGTTTGGTATCGGTCAGGAAGAGCTGGAGGCTATGGATGAACAGCTGGGCGAGCTGATGACTACGGAAGGGGAAGACGGTGCAGAGGGCTTTATGCCCGGCGGAGCCGCGACGTTCCCATTTTTGCAAAATTTGTTTGGTAATCAGCAAAATCAAGGTGCCGCCGAATCGCCTGCCGATCATGCTGCGACCAAGGAAAAGAAAAAAGAAAAAAAGCGCAAATTTTTGGACAACTACTGCACCGATCTGACGAAAAAAGCCAGAGAGGGACAGCTGGATGCCATCATTGGCCGCGATCGCGAGATCTACCGTGCAACACAGATCCTGTGCCGCCGCAGCAAGAACAATCCTTGCTTGATCGGTGAGCCGGGTGTGGGTAAGACCGCGATCGCCGAGGGCTTGGCGCTGCGGATCGCTGCCGGTAACGTGCCCTACAAGCTGCAGAACAAAGAGCTGCACCTGCTGGATCTGACGGCGTTGGTCGCCGGTACACAGTTCCGCGGTCAGTTTGAAAGCCGCATCAAGGGCTTGATCGAGGAAGTTAAGGCACAGGGTAACATCATCCTGTTCATCGACGAAGTACACACCTTGGTGGGTACGGGTGATTCCGAAGGCAGTATGTCTGCCGCCAACATCCTCAAACCGGCGTTGTCCCGCGGTGAGATCCAGGTCATCGGTGCGACGACCTTTAACGAATACCGTAAGCATATTGAAAAGGATGCGGCGTTGGAGCGCCGTTTTCAGCCGATCCGCGTAGAGGAACCCTCGATCGAGGATACAGTGAAGATGCTGTGCGGTATCCGCACCTATTATGAGGAATATCACGGCGTTTCGGTGAGCGAAGCGGTCGTACGTCAGGCGGCGGTACTGTCCGAACGCTACATTACCGACCGATTTTTGCCCGATAAGGCCATTGATCTGTTGGATGAGGCTTGTACCGCTGCCGCTCTGCAAAACACCAAAGCGGACGATTACGCGCGTTTTCTGCTGCGTGCGGAGGAGCTGCGCCGCGAGGAGTCCGAGCTGATGGCGCAGGAAGCGGTGGATTATGAAAAGCTTGCCAACATTCGCGCCGATCTGATGAAGACTGAGCAAGAGATCGAGACGATCCGTCCGGCGGCTGTCAGCGCGCCGGTCACGGAGCAGCACCTTGCCGGTGTGATCGAACTGTGGACCGGTATCCCGGCATCTAAAATCCGAGAGAACGAGCTGGAAAAACTGGCCGATCTGGAAAACGAGCTTAAGCGGCATATTATCGGTCAGGATGAAGCGGTATCATTGGTTTCTGCGGCGATCCGTCGCAGCCGCGTACAGATCAGCCCGCGTCGCCGTCCGGCTTCCTTTATCTTTGTCGGTCCGACCGGCGTGGGAAAGACCGAGTTGGTCAAGGTGCTGGCTGCTCAGCTGTTTGATACGCCCGATACACTGATCCGCTTGGATATGTCGGAATTTATGGAGAAGCACGCGGTATCGCGTTTGATCGGTTCACCGCCCGGCTACGTCGGCTATGACGAAGCGGGACAGTTGACTGAAAAGGTGCGCCGCAAGCCGTATTCCGTGGTGCTGTTTGACGAGATCGAAAAAGCGCATCCCGATGTGCTGAACATTCTCCTGCAGATCCTCGATGAGGGACGTGTGACTGATGCGCAGGGGCGTGTGGTCAACTTTGAGAACACGGTCATTGTAATGACCTCCAATGCCGGCAGCCAATTCCGTGAGAACCTGATGGGCTTCGGAAAGAGCGGCGCTGAGGCAACGCGTGACCGCACTACCAAAGCGTTGTCGGATTTCCTGCGACCGGAATTTATCAGCCGTGTGGATGAGATCGTGCATTTCGATCCGCTGACCGAGGAACATTTTGGCGACATTGCGGTGCTGATGCTCACCGAGCTGCAGGGGCCGCTCAAGGAGCGCGGTATCTCGCTAACATGGGAGGATACCCTTCCGGCGTGGCTCGCCAAGCGTGCAGCCGGTGGAAAACGCGGCGCGCGCGATCTGCGTAATGCGGTACGGCGTGAGATCGAAGATCGCTTGGCGACTCTGTTGGTCGAGCGCCGCAACGAACCGCTGTGCGGATTGTTGATCGCTTTGGAAGACGATGTGCCGGTTATAAAGTGCATATAAAGTAAAAGAGTCGGTCTTGTTAGAGACCGACTCTTTTTATTGCAAGCGTAGGTTGCTTATTCGCAAACGATCTTGGCAACGCGAACGACAGTATCGCGACCGTATTTGAACGGAACGGTAAATACGGTTACTTTATCCGCTTCCTGTACAAACTCCAACGGCTCGTTGGTATCCATCCAGTTTACAGAGACAACCTTGTCAGGAATGGAGAAGGTGTCCATATAGTTGCTGTCGCCTTCAATGGTGACATTCACACTGGCGAGCGGTCTCAGATGATCGCAGAACAGATAATAGTAGTTTTCATGTTTGAGCAGGAAATCGTCCGGCTTGTTCTCAATGTCGATGTAGGTGGGGCGGGGGAGTCGGATCGACTCGTCAAACAGTTTGACCCACTCACCGATCAACGCGAGAAAAGCTTTGTCGATCGCCCGAAGGCCACCGTCGCCCATCGGACCGATGTTGAGAAGCAGGTTCGCACCGTACCGACGGCAACCGGCCAACGTACGGATCATATCCGCAGGCGCTTTGTATGCGATGTCTTCAGCGGCGTAGCCCCAGTGGCTGTTCATGACCTCACACATCTCACCGGCGAGGTATTTGGGGGCGTCTTCGGGCATTCTCGTAGGCATACCGCGCTCATAGGTAACGCTGTCAAGCTCGATGTGACCCGCTTCGCCGCGGGCGTTCAAGCCGGTGTTGTTGATGATGATGCACTCCGGCTGATACTTGCGGATGGTACCGTACAGCTCGTCCTCCTGCCAGTCCTCGTCCGGCTTATCCCATTTACCGTCAAACCACAGACCGCCGATCTTGCCGTATTTCGTGCAAAGAACTGCAATGCTGTCGCGCAGATATTTCAGATAGGTGGGGAAGTCCTCTTGATAGCTGGGTTCGCGCCAATCCAACAGCGTGTGATAGAAGAAGGGGATGATACCCTGCTCGTTACACGCATCCACGAATTCACGAACCAGGTCGCGACCGCAGAAGTGGGGCGCATCGTAATCGTTCAGACCGCAGGTGTCATACAGAGAGAAGCCGTCGTGATGGCGGGTGGTCAGGGTGATGTACTTGCAGCCGGCATCTTTGGCGGCTGCCACCAATTCTTTGGCCCAGTCTGCTTTGGGGTTGAATGCGTGCGCAAAGGGTTCGTAGGCTTCATGGTCGATCTCCAGTGCGAATTTTGACCATTCACCCTTACCCAGCAGGCTGTAAGCGCCGAAGTGGACAAACATACCGAAACCGAGATTCTCAAAATCTTTGATTTCTTGACGGATGATCATCATTGTCTCTCCTTTATTTCACAGTTATCAATACTGCTGCTGCGGTCAACGGATGCATTGCCTTAACAACAAGCTGACCGTTTTCAACCTGAATACCATCGCCGTTGAATGATTCGGAAATCACGGCATCACAGCCCAGATCGATACAGAATTCACCGCCGGGTTCACGGAACGCGTGACACACGACCAGGATCTGTTTGTCGGTGCGCCGTACCACGATCTGCGTACCGGTGGGATAGCGGGTGTTGTTGCCCCGGTTACCGTACAAACGCGTGTCACCATTGATGATGACATCGTCCAATTTGGCATAGAAGTCCATCGCCTCCTTGATGATCGCGCGCTGTTCGGTATCCAACTCATCTATCGGGCCTGACAGGCAGACACGGCCCAGGAAGGTCGCGGCCAACGAATAGTTCAGGCGATCACGGCTGTCGTCACCGTGAAGCGTTGCCCAGATCAGCTCCTGCGCCGGCAGCATCAGCTTATGCAGACCGGCGGCGATGTAGGGGATCTCGATCGCTTCGTGTGCATCCGAGAAGGAGGAAACACCGGAAACCCCCATCATAGAGGGCTCCAGACGGTGACCGCCGGAAGCGCAGTTTTCGATCACCAGATCCGGCATCTCTCGCTTCATCAGTTCAAAGAATTCGCGAACCGCCTGCAGATGCTGGCGCAAGCCCTCGGTGCCGGATTCCGCACCGTCGGCGTATAAGCCGGTGTTGGCGTTATAGTCAACCTTGATATAGCCGAAGCCGTATTCCTTAAGGAAGGCGATGACTTTCTTGTACAAGTGCTCCTTGACGTCGGCACGGCGAAGATCCCAATAGGAGCGGATGCCTCTGGTTTTAATAACGCGTCCGTCGCGCTTGAGCTTCATATCGTCGTAATCCGCTTCAAAGAATCGCGAGCCTTCGGTGGTCACCTCCATCTCAAACCAAATGCCGGGGATCATACCGTTTTGGCGGATCTCCTCATTCATAGCCTTCATATCCGGGAAGATGGTCGGATCGGGTTCCCACCCGCCATTGCCTGCCTGCTCACAGCCGGCCTTGCACCAGCCGGCATCGATAACAAGATACTTCACACCGAATTCTTTTAGACAGTGGCAGAAATTCAGCATCTTTTCCTGCGTGGGAGCACCCCACGTGGCGCAGTATTCGTTAAACGAGGTGGGGATACCTACCTCACCGTAAGCGCGATAAGCAGTCTTTTGCATATCGGTGACAGCCGCGCAGGCATCATCAATATCTCCGGTGACAGCGGCGATAAACGCCTTGGGTGCCTTGAAGCTGCTACCGTTCGGGATGCGCTTCTTCCAACCGCAACGGTTGTTATCGCCCAAGCCGCCGCTGAGAGAGAGATAATCACCTACACGGCCAAGCTCCATTTGCCATGTGGCGTTGTGCGCAAGCTGCACGGCCCACAGCACACGATGCTCGGTATCCTCAAACACGGCAGTGGGGAAGTAGCGCTCCACCGGATAACTGCCGTAACTGCCGAAGATCTCGTTGTTATCGTTGACGAGCCAGCTGACCCACGATTTTTCCAATCCGAGTTCTTCCATCGTTTGGCAGGTGTGCTTACCCTCCAAACTCCAACCGCCCATAAAACGGTGGAGGCGGTAGCTGGCGGCATCGTTGATCTGAAAGGGGCTGAGTCCGTCCAAAACAAAGCTGGACAGCTGATCTAACTCAACGTCGCTGCCGCTTTCGTTGACAAATTCCGTTTCCACTTCAAAGCCGCGCAAACCTTCGTGATAGGTCAGCGTATGAAGCACAGTGTAGCCGTCGGTGCTTTTCAGCGTGGTGGTGATCGTTGTACTTTCTCCCACGGTGTGAACCGCTTGATCCGCCAAGCGAAGGGTCTTGTTAAGAGGAGTGCATTTCATGGTTAAGCCGGGAGAGTCCAGAGGCAGATGTGACAGATGGAAATGTACCAACGTGCCAAGCTCCCAGTTGTGGACGTAATCGGCGCGAGGATCAAACGGCGTTTCAGGGATCGTCCAGGGCCGCTTTTCCTGTTCTTCCAAGCCGGCCGGAATCAAACGCAGGGCAACGTTTTGGTTCTCGTCAACAAGATAGCGAACCAATGTATTGCCCAAGCGAAAGTCTTTTATCTCCATCGATGCAATCTCCTTTGACATTTGGCAATATTTTACCATACTACCGATGGCTTTGCAATAATTATAACAAGAAAACACGCGATATTTTCCCGCAAAAAAGCAAGAAAAACCGGTCACATTCGTGACCGGTTTGTGTGGTGCGGGTAACAGGACTTGAACCTGCACAGCCTTGCGACCATTAGAACCTGAATCTAACGCGTCTGCCAATTCCGCCATACCCGCATATATCAGTGGCGGCAACGTTTGCTATTATAACCCCCAAAGTTCGGATTGTCAATAGCCTTTTTGAAAAAAGTTTTAGAATTTATCACCGACCGGCAGATGCGAGAACATTGCTTCGGTACCGGCGGCGATCCGGTGATGCAGAATTAGAAAAAGCTGAAAAAATAATAAGGTTTTCTCTTTACTAAGGTCGAAAAAGATGATACAATAACCTTTGTTCAAAGAGAGGGAGATTTGATTATGAAGATCTATGAGGAACTGGTTGCACGCGGCTTGATCGCGCAGGTGACCAACGAAGAGGAAATCAAACAGATGGTCAACGAGGGTAAGGCCACCTTCTATATCGGTTTTGACCCCACGGCGGATTCGCTGCACGTCGGCCACTTTATGGCGCTCTGCCTTATGAAGCGTTTGCAGATGGCCGGCAACAAGCCGGTGGTGCTGATCGGCGGCGGCACGGCGATGATCGGCGACCCCTCCGGTCGTACCGATATGCGCCAGATGATGACGCGCGACACCATTCAGCATAACTGCGATTGCTTTAAGAAGCAGATGGAGCGCTTTATCGATTTCGGCGAGGGCAAGGCCATTATGGTCAACAACGCCGATTGGCTGCTGGATCTCAACTATATTGAGGTGCTGCGCGAGGTCGGTGCGTGCTTCTCGGTCAACCGTATGCTGTCGGCGGAATGCTACAAGCAGCGTATGGAGAAGGGCCTGTCCTTCCTGGAATTCAACTATATGATCATGCAGTCGTACGACTTCTATCATCTGTTCAAGGAATACGGCTGTAATATGCAGTTCGGCGGCGACGACCAGTGGTCGAATATGCTGGGCTGTACGGAGCTTATCCGCCGCAAGCTGAGCAAGGATGCCCACGCGATGACCATCACGCTGCTGCTTAATTCCGAGGGCAAAAAGATGGGTAAGACCGCGTCGGGTGCGGTGTGGCTGGATCCCAATAAGACCTCGCCGTACGATTTCTATCAGTATTGGCGCAACGTGGACGATGCTGACGTGCTGAAGTGCATTCGTATGCTGACTTTCCTGCCGCTTGAGCAGATCGACGAGATGGACAAGTGGGAAGGTGCTGAACTTAACCGTGCCAAGGAGATCCTGGCTGAGGAGCTGACTGCGCTGGTGCACGGTGAGGAAGAGGCGAAAAAGGCGAAGGAAGCGGCTGCAGCGCTGTTTGCCGGTGGTGCGGACGATTCCAATATGCCGACCACCACGCTGACCGCAGACGATCTCACCGACGGCGGCATCGGTATTCTGGATCTGATGAGCAAATGCGGTTTGGCTCCGTCCAAGAGCGAAGCGCGCCGCCTGGTCATTCAGGGCGGTGTTTGCGTGAACGAACGCAAGGTGGACAATCCCAACGAGATCATCAGCGCCGAAGCGTTGACCGCGGGTGTCAAGATCCGCCGTGGCAAAAAGGTGTTCCACAAAGCGGTTTTGGAATAAGATAGTAAAAGCATCCCTCACTTGAAGTGGGGGATGCTTTCATTGTATACGAAAACCACGCGATAGTCGCGTGGTTCAAAAGAGCTTTAGCGATGAAAAGACCTCCGATTGTGTTAAGATAAAAGAGACCTGCCAGTCACGAAAACCAAAAACACAATCGGAGGAAAAAGCAATGAAAAAAGAAACAATCGATACCGGTAGTTTAGCACATACCAAATGGAATTGCAAGTACCACATAGTGTTCGCCCCAAAGTACAGACGAAAAGTGTTTTTCGAAGAAAAACGCTTAGAAATACGAGAGATGTTACGCCAACTATGTCAGTGGAAAGGGATAGAAATCATAGAGGGAGAAGTATGTCCGGATCATATACATATGTTGGTAAGTATCCCGCCCAAAATGAGCATTTCGGGTTTTATGGGGTATTTGAAAGGGAAAAGTGCAATGATGATATTTCAAAAATGGGGGAATATGAAATTTGCATACCGAAATCGCGAATTTTGGTGCAAGGGATACTACGTTGATACCGCGGGGAAGAACACGAAAGCGATCAAAGAATATATTGCAGATCAGTTGAAAAGGGATGCAGAGAGTGATCAATTAAGTATGTTCGACCCGCGGGACCCGTTTACGGGTAGTAAATAATTGATGCGTGGCTGGCAGGCCAATAAAAAGCGCACTTGTGCGCAGCCAGTATCGTATAGGGCTATGCCCGAAAATGAAATACCCCCCGCTACGCGGGGGGATTTTTATT
>JAZNKN010000063.1:0-12170 GCA_045578625.1 Acutalibacteraceae bacterium
GAATGTCGGGACGGTTGGTTGCCGCCATCATAATGACGCCCTCGTTGGCACCGAAGCCGTCCATCTCCACCAGTAGCTGGTTCAGTGTCTGCTCACGTTCATCGTGACCGCCGCCGAGACCGGCGCCGCGCTGACGGCCGACCGCGTCGATCTCGTCAATAAAGATGATGCAGGGATTGTTCTTTTTGGCCTGCTCAAACAGGTCACGCACGCGCGACGCACCCACACCGACGTACATTTCCACGAAATCCGAACCGGAGATCGAGAAGAAATGTACACCGGCCTCGCCCGCCACGGCACGCGCCAACAGCGTCTTACCGGTACCGGGAGGGCCTACGAGCAGCACGCCCTTCGGCACACGCGCACCCAGTTCCTTAAACCGCTTGGGAGAACGCAAAAATTCCACGATCTCCTGCAGTTCTTCCTTTTCCTCATCCGCGCCGGCCACGTCATCAAAGGTGGTACGGCGGCTCTCGTCGTTGGGCTGCTTGATATGAGCTTTACCGAAGCCCATCATCTTGCCGCCGCCCTCCATGTTGTTCAGCGAACGGCGCATCATGATCCACATCACGACAAACAGCGCGATCATCAGCAGCGACGGGATCATGCTGACGAGCCATGAGGACATCTGCGACGCCGGGATCAGATCGTGACGTACGCTGTCCTCATACTCCTCAATATCCTCCAAAAACAAGCTAACATTCGGCACCGAGTAGGTCAGCACGTCGGCTTCGGTCTTTTTTCCGTCACCGTTGACGTCCTCGCGATAGGCTTCCTTCAGAAGAATGGTAACGTCACCGCTGCCCAGATTCAGATCAAAATACTCGACTTGACCCTTCTGGAAATAGTCGAGGTAATCGGAATACACCTTTTCCTCGTCGGCCTTTGAGCCGGACATAAACATCCACAGGATCACGGCGATGACCAACGGGATACCGATGATCAGGCCGATATTGCGGAGTGTTTTTCCAAAATTGTTGTTACGAGACTCCACGGTTCTCTCACGCCTCCTCGTGTGTATAGATTTCCGGCTTCAGCACACCGATATACGGAACGTTGCGATACTTCTCCGCATAATCCAGGCCGTAGCCGACAATAAACGCATCCGGCACGGTCGCGCCCACATAATCGGCGTGGATCTCCACGCGGCGGCGCTCCGGCTTATCCAAAAACGTGCACAAACGGACGCTGGCGGGGTTGCGAGCGGACAGCGTTTTCAGCAAATACGACAGCGTCACACCCGAGTCCAGAATGTCCTCGACGACCAACAGATCCTTGCCCTCCAACGACCCGTCCAGATCCTTGAGGATCCGCACTTCGCCGGATGTTACCGTGCCATTGCCGTAGCTGGACACGGACAGAAAATCAATGGAGCAAGGAATGGTGATGGCGCGCATCAGGTCCGCCATGAACAAAAGCGAGCCCTTCAGCACGCTGACCAGCACCAAATTCTTTCCCTCATAATCTTTGCTGATCTGCCGGCCCATATTCTGCACGATCTCGGCAATTTGTTCTTCGGTGAACAAGACTTCTCCAATATCGTCAAACATCGTCGCCATTTGCTTCATCCTCCGTTTTTTGCATCCATAAAATTTCTTTGGTATCCGGGGTGATCCGCACCCGCTCATCGCAGCCGAAGCCCGCCACGAGCACGATCCCCTCGCTGTCGCACAACACCGGAAGAGCGGCGCGTTCGGAAGCGGACAGTGCCGCCTCGTTGAACAGCTTTTTCAGTGTTTTTCCGCAGCCGCGCCCGACCGGATGGTACGCATCCCCCGGCAACCGCTGCCGAATACACAAACTATCACCTATCTTACCATAATCAAGCGCATTTGCAAACATAAATTTTGAAATATTCAGTTTTTGTTCATATTCCTCGCGTGACAGACAGCACAGCCGCCACCGTGCACCGCCGATGTGCCATTCTCCGTCAGGCTCGACGTTGTCGAACCGAAACGGCGGAAGCTCCTGCGGAAAAGTAATGCACACGCGGTCGCCGGTCACGGTCAGCTGCCGTCCCTCGGAGACAGTCATCGAACCGCCGTCAACCAGTAAGGCTGCCGCTTTGCGGATCTGCACCTCACTCCCCCGCTGCTCACCGCGGCTGCCCAGCAGATGGCGCAGCACCGCGGCCTGTACCGTCGGCTCCAACGCCTGCAGCACCGAACGGCGGTAGGTGTCCTCGCCGAGTGCCGCGTCCTCCAACGCCTGCAGCACCTGCGCTGCCAGGCAACGATCCAGTTCCCGTGCGCGGGCGATCACGCGGCCGATAGCGGCCTCCGCCTGCGGGTTGATGGCTTTGAGCTGCGGCACGACCAAATGACGGACGCGGTTGCGCGCATACGACGGATCGGCGTTGGTGCTGTCGGTCACATACGACAGTCCCGCCGCCGCACAGTAGTCCTCGATCTCCTCGCGGGTACAATCAATGAGCGGGCGCACCACGCGGCCACGCACCGGCGGAATACCGGACAGGCCGTGCAGACCGCTCCCGCGGCACAGATGCAGCAGCAGCGTTTCCACGTTATCGCTGGCGGTATGCGCCGTGGCAATGCGGCACTGCGGCCACGCATCGGCTGTCTCCTCCAGTATGCGGTAGCGCACCGCACGACCGGCCTCCTCAACGCCGATACGCTGCTCGGCTGCCAATAAGGATACCTCACAGGTATGTACCGTCAGCGGTACGTCCAGCCGCTCACACAGCGCCTCGACAAACCGCTGATCCCGCAGGGCTTCCTCCCCACGCAGACCGTGATTGACGTGTACCGCCGTCACAGCAGACAACGAAAGCTCCTCCCGCAAGGACAGCAGCAGATGCAGCAGTGCGACAGAATCCGCACCACCGGAAAGCCCCACCACCACAGCCGTGTCGGGGGGCAGCATCTGCTCCCGCCGGATCGCGGCAAGAGCCTTCGTGTAAACCTTCATAGCAATATCAGCCCTCGTTTTGGTGCAGCTCCAGTGACGTAAACTGTGTAAACTCGCCCTGGAACGCCAGCTTCACCGTACCCAACTCACCGTGACGGTTCTTGGCAACGATGACCTCGGAGGTGCCGACCTCCACCGACGAGGGATCCTCTTTCTCATTTTTATAGTATTCATCGCGATACAGGAACAGCACCTGATCGGCATCTTGCTCGATCGAACCGGACTCACGCAGGTCGGACAGCGCCGGACGGTGGTTGGACTGCTTTTCGGTGGTACGCGCGAGCTGCGCGCACACCATGACCGGCACGTTAAGCTCCTTCGCCATGATCTTCAAACTACGGGTGATCTCCGAAACCTCCTGCACACGGTTATCAGTGCGCTTGGCGGAATGCATCAGCTGCAAATAGTCGATGACCACAAAGCCGACGTCCTTCAGACGGCGCAAGCGCGCCTTCATTTCCGGCACAGTGATACTGGCCGTCTCATCCAGATAGATGGGGGCCTTGCACAACACGCCGGAGGCATACGCCATACGGCTCCATTCGTCCGGCGTGAGATTGCCGGTACGCAGTTTCTTAGACGACACGCGCGCCTCGGCCGACAGAAAACGGTTGACCATCTGTTCGCGCGACATTTCCAGATTGAATACCGCCACACGGCGGTTCTGCTGCACTGCGACGTTACGTGCCACGTTCAGCGCAAAGCTCGTTTTACCCATACCGGGACGCGCGCCCACGATGATAAGATCCGAACGGTTCAAGCCGGTGGTGATCTCATCCAGTGCACTGATACCGGTAGGTATACCTACGTACTGGTCACGCTCCGCAGAATTGAGCTTGCTGTACATCTCGTAGTTGGAGGCAATGACGTCCTGGATCGGCACCAGACCGCCCTGGTGGCGATCCTGCCGTATATCGTAGATCTTCTGCTCGGCGGCATCGATGAGCAGCGACGCATCCGTTCCCGGATCCATCGCATCCCCCATGATCTCACGCGAGACGTGGATCAGCGACCGCACGTCGTACTTTTCTCGCACAATGCGCGCGTAATTGGTGATATTGGAAATGGAGGGCACGATCTGCGCCAGCTTGAGCAGATAGCCCTTCCCCTCCTCACCGGAGAAGTAGGACTCGGACTTGAGCGCCTCCAGCACGGTGACGAAGTCGATGGTCTTGGACTCCATCATCTTCATCTGCATAATGGCATAGATCGCTTGATGCTCCGCCAGATAAAAATGCTCCGGACGCAGCACGTCTGCCACCTGATTGATGCTGTCGGCATCCATCAGGATCGCACCCAATACCGCCTGCTCTGCTTCCAGACTGTGCGGCAGATTCAGTTCGTCAAATTCGGCCACGTTTGCCATGGTCACACATCCTTCAGTCGTTACTCGGTCACCATCACGGTGATCTTGGTGCTGACACCCTGCGGGAATTTCAGCTCCGCTTCATACGAACCGAACGCCTTGGCATCCGCCATGGCGATCTTACGCTTATCGATGGTCACGCCGTACTGCTTCTGCAGCTCCTCCGCCACTTCCTTGGTGGTGACAGAGCCGAACAACCGTCCGCCCTGACCGGCGCGAGCGACGATCTTCACCGTCTTACCGTTCAGCTTGGCAGCGGCCTCCTCGGCTTCCTTTTTCTCCACCGCCAGATGATGCAGACGGGCATCCTCTTTATTCTTGAGATCGTTCATTGCCTGCGCGTCGGCCTCCACAGCCAACCCGCGCGGCAGCAAAAAGTTGCGGGCATAGCCATCCGACACTTGTACGAGCTGACCCTTCTTGCCCTGACCCTTGACATCCTGCTTCAAAATAACCTTCATGTTGTTCGCCTGCTTTCTGTAACACTTATTGCTCTGCTTGCTGCTGCACTGCCTGCGCGCGCCGACGCTCCGCCAAGGTCGCGTCGATCGCCTTGCGCAGCAGCACGTCAACGGTCTTTTGATCGGTCGATCTCAACCGTGCGCCGGCCATCGTCTGATGTCCGCCGCCGCCCAGCGCTTCCATAACAAGCTGGACGTTCACCGCACCGTACGAACGGGCGGAGATACTGTAACCGTCCCCATCCGGGAACATGACGAACGACGCTTCGATACCCTTAACACACAGCAGTTCATCTGCCGCCTGTGCCGCCGCAATACGCAGCTGCGGTCCTTCGCCCTCGGTCGTACACGCAATGGCGGTCACACCGTAATGCTCCGCCGACGCGACGATCTCCGCCTTGCGGCGGTAGGTGTCCATCGTCTCGGAGAATAGCTGCTTGACCTCCACCGTATCTGCACCCACGCGACGCAGATACGCCGCCGCTTCAAACGTGCGGACACCCGCCTTCATCACGAAGTTACGCGTATCCAGCATCACGCCGGCCAGCAGCCCCTCCGCCTCGGTGCGGGTAATCTTGGCATCCGGCATATACTGCACCAGCTCCGCCACCATTTCGGAAGCCGAACTGGAATACGGTTCGTGATAAAACAGCGCGGCGTTCTCGATATGCCCCACCGTTTTGCGGTGATGATCGATGATCACCACCGATTTGGCTCGGTGATACAGCTCCGGAAAATCCAAACGCTCTGCCTGATGAATGTCGGTAATGATGAGCAGGGTGTTGTCTGTCAACAGTGACAGTGCTTCCTTCTCGTCAATAAACACATCCGGTTTTTTTTGCTTTTCGTAATGCTGGACCAACACACCGGCCAGCGTGGTTTGCGGATCGTACACCGTATGTGCCGGCTTGCCCAGACTGCGGCACGCGACGGTCAGCGCAGCACACGAGCCGAGGCAATCCAGGTCAGAATACCGATGGCCCATCAGCAGCACGTTATCACTGGTCTGGATGATATCCTGCAATGCGGACGCCATCACGCGGGTACGCACCTTGGTGCGCTTCTCCACGCTCTTGGACAGACCGCCGTAGAAATCAAAGCCGTTCTGGGTCTTGATCGCCGCTTGGTCGCCGCCGCGGCCAAGCGCCATATCCAGCGATTGCCGCGCCTGCGTTTCCGCTTCGTTAAAGGTCTTGCCGATACCCACACCAATGGACAGCGTTACGCTGACACCTTCGACCGTGCGCACCGAGCGCACCTTGTCCAGAATGTCGAACCGACTGTCCAGCATTCCCGCCAGATGGCGATACTCCACCAGCGCGAGGAAACGGTCGCTGCCGCATTTGCGGAAAACGCCGGCGCACGCCGCGATCCAATCCTCCAACAAAGTCTCGACCCGAGAGATCAGCTGCGCACGCTCACTGTCGCGCAGGTTCTGCGTGATCTCCTCGCTGTTATCTATGTAGAGCGACAGCAGCATCGGGCGGCTGTCCTCATATTCCTTGGCAATGCGCGTCAGCTCCGTGTTGTCGATACAGTACAACAGATAGGAAGCGCGGTCGCCCTTGCGGAGCTTGGTGGCATACACGACGTACGTATTTTCCTTGCAGGACACCTGCGGAAACACGCGGCGGCTGAGCCGATCGGCGGTCACACCGTCAAATACGCTCTCCAGCTTGGCACCGTACATCTCCTCGCCGCCCAGCACCTCACGACGGAACAGGGCGTTGTACCACAGCAGCTCACCGTCCGCCGTGACCGCTGTCACCGGGATGGGCATCGCTTCCAACGCCGCCTTATCCTCCGGATCGAGGCTGCTGACGATGCTGCCGATATACCGGCGGATACTGCGCCGCAACGAGACCGCGTGCCAGATCGTGATACCGATCATCAGCAGAGACAGCCCCAGCTGCACGTAAAACACGGTGCGGTTCAGGAAGAACATCGGGACCAGAAAACTCACCAATGCCACGCACAGCACCACCAATACCGGTGTCACCGTCCATACCCTTCGTTGTTTCATTCCCGTCTTCCTCCTTTCAAAACGCCGTTGATTTTAGACTTCCATTAGAACGGGCAGGATCATCGGGCTGCGCTTGGTCTTTTGGAAGATACGCCGCGACAGCTCATCCCGCACGCGGGTCTTCATTGTGTTCCAATCGTACGCGTGTACGTAGCAGCATTCCTCCAGCACCTCGCGCGCCACGGTGCGGATCTCTTCCATCAGATCCTCCGCCTCACGCACGTACACAAAGCCGCGGGAGACCACGTCCGGACCCGAAACGACGCAACCGTTTGCCGGATCGATGGTGGCTACCACCACGATGAGACCATCCTGTCCCAGATGACGGCGATCGCGTAGCACGATGCTGCCAACGTCGCCAATGCCCAAGCCGTCCACCATCACGCGGCCGGCCGGTACACTGCCCACCACCGCCATTTTATCCGCGCTGATCTCAATGACCTTGCCGATATCGGTGATCATCACGTTCTTATCAGGCATCCCCATCGCCCGCGCGAGCTGCGCGTGCTTGTGCAGATGCTTCTGTTCACCGTGTACCGGAATAAAGAACTTCGGGCGGGTAACGCCCTGAATGATCTTCAGTTCTTCCTGACACGCGTGACCCGACACGTGAACGTCGTACATTTTCTCGTAGACCACGTCACAGCCGCATTTCATCAACTCGTTGACCACGCGGCCGACCGTCTTTTCGTTGCCGGGGATGGGAGTGGCGGAAATGATGATATAATCGTCGGGACCGACCTCCACCTGACGGTGTTCGGAAAACGCCATACGCGCCAGTGCCGACATTGGCTCGCCCTGGCTGCCGGTGGTGATGATAGTCATCTTGTCCTTGGGATACCGATTGACGAGTTCCATATCCACCATCAGCCCCTCCGGAATGCGGAGGTAATCCAGTTCGTGGGCGATGGTGACGTAGTTTATCATACTGCGGCCGGAGATAGCGACCTTGCGGCCATCCTTCGCCGCCGCATCAATGATCTGCTGAATACGGTGCAGGTTAGAGGAGAACGTCGCAATGATGATGCGCTTGTTTTCCGCGTTCTTGAACAACTTGGAAAAGCTGTCACCCACCACGCGCTCGCTCGGCGTATAGCCGGGACGCTCGGCGTTGGTGGAATCGGCCAGCAGCGCCAGAACGCCCTCGTTGCCCATTTCACCGAGACGCGGAAGATCGATCATCTTACCTTGGATCGGCGTGCAGTCGATCTTGAAGTCACCGGTGTGAATGACGTATCCGAGCGGCGTTTTGATACCCAGACCCACCGCGTCCGGAATGGAGTGGTTGACGTGGATAAATTCCACCGACACACGGCCGAACTGCACCGATTCACCGGGAGAGACCACGTGCAGCGGCACCTTGCCGGACAGACCGTGCTCCTTCAGCTTGGAATCGATCAGCGCAAGGGTGAGCTTGGTCGCATAGATCGGGAAAATATGCTGCTTGAGCAGATACGGCAACGCGCCGATGTGATCCTCGTGCCCGTGGGTGATGACGATACCGCGGATGCGGTCGGCATTCTTTTCCACATGGGTAAAATCCGGAAGCACAATGTCCACACCCAGTAGATCCTCGTCCGGAAATGCCATGCCGCAGTCTATGAGAAACGCGTCATCACCGTATTCAAACATCGTGATGTTCTTGCCGATCTCATTGAGACCGCCCAACACCGTCACCCGTACCGGAAACACCGGTTCTTGTGGCTTCGGCGGCGTGCGGCGGCGCTGCGGCTGCCGTGCCGTGTTTTTTGCCTTACCGTTCGTCTGACGGTTATCCTTCGGCGCTTTGCCGTTCTTTTTGGCGGGCTTATTTTCCGGCTGACGCTTTTCCTGCGCTGCCGGCTGCTGTGCGCCGCGCGGCGCACGCGAATATGACTTCCGTTGCCCCTGCTTCGGGGTGGCGGAAGGCTGCTTCTTTTGCTTTTCAGCTGCCATGTTATTCCTCCGTTTCTTCCTGCAAATACATAAAGCAAATAGCCCCACGCGGTTGTGAGGCTGTGATTTGTCTATCGTTCCGAACACATAACAAGAGACATTTGCAAAACCGAACACACATTAGTACTTATATTTTACTCTGCTTTGCCCCACTTGTCAAGAAGTATGCACCGACCGAAGCAGTTTAGTCTTGCAACAGCAGAAAAAACTTGGTACAATAGCAATGAAAGCGATACGAAAAGGAGCGAATACCGTGAAACGAGTGGAATTATTTACCGACGGCGCGTGCAGCGGCAACCCCGGTGCAGGCGGTTGGGCGGCCATTTTGCGCTACGGCACCCGTGAAAAGGAACTGTGCGGCGGCGAAGCCTCCACCACCAATAACCGTATGGAGCTGACCGCCGTTATCCAAGGGCTTGCCGCGCTCAACGAACGGTGCGAGGTCCATATCACCACCGACTCACAATACGTTGTCAACGGCATCGAAAAAGGCTGGGCAGCAAGTTGGAAACGCAACGGTTGGCGCAAGGCGGATAAAAAACCGGCACTCAACGCCGATCTGTGGGACACGCTGCTCTCCCTCATCGCTCTGCACGAGGTCACGTTCCACTGGGTACACGGGCATCAGGGCCACCCCGAAAACGAGCGCTGCGACGCCCTCGCGGTGGCGCAATATCAGCAGATCAAAAACAACACATAAGGTGATAAAAAAGCCGACCGGCACTCAAGCGAGTGCCGGTCGGCTTTTGTTTTATGACTTATTTGTACAGCGGGCCATACGTCGCACAGGCCTTGTAGTCAGCGCTCTCGTCACATTCGGTGCCGAACGCCGCCCAGGAGTGCGGACGGTAGACCTTATCAGCCGGAACGTTGTGCATCGCGACCGGGATACGCAGCATGGAAGCCAGCGTAATGAGGTCAGCACCCACGTGGCCGTACACGGTCACGCCGTGGTTCGCGCCCCAACGCGCCATCACGGTGTAAACGTCCTTGAACGCACCCTCGCCGGTCAGACGCGGAGCAAACCACGTGGTCGGCCAGGTGAAGTCGGTGCGCTTGTCGATCGGCTCGTGGATCTCATCCGGCAGATCCGCGGTGTGACCCTCGGCGATCTGCAGCACCGGGCCGATGCCGTCGATAACGTTCAGACGCAGCATCGTTACCGGCATCTCGGCACGGCAACGGAAGTGGCTGGAGAAACCGCCGCCACGGAAATACTCGTAGTCGGCACGGCGCCAGTCGGTCGCCTCGGCACAAGCGGAAACATCCGCCTCGGTCATCTCGTAGAACGGCTTCATGCAGCCTTCGCCCGCGGCGTTCTTCGCAGCACCGCTGCCGTCCAGTGCAGTCGCACCGGAGTTGATGAGGTGGATAAAGCCGTTGGCAGCCACACCCTCCGGCTTCTTGCCGGTGACGCGCTCGGTCGCCTCGGGACTCCAGTAGGTACGCACGTCGTGGAAGCAGGGCGCGGAGTGGGACACCAGCGTACCCAGCAGCATCGCCATACCGTTGCACACGTCGTTTTCGGTAGCGAGCGGGAACGGCTGACGGGCGCCGTTCCAGTCAAAGGTCGAGGACAGGATCGCCTCGGTAAAGTCGGCGTTGGGCAGCCAGTCGGTCCACTGACGCTGACCCTGGAAGCCGCCCACAACACCGTTACGGCCGAGCGCTTCCTCGTGCCAACCCATCTCACCCAGTTTCGGGTTGCCGAGCATAATATCGCGGATGATGACGGTCATCTTGGCGATGAACTCCCAATCCTGATCGGCGGGAACCACCTTGGACTTGGTGATGACCTCGGGGAAATTCTTACCGGCATTCTTGTCGACGCCTTCCTTGCAGTTGGCCTTGATCCACGCCAGTGCCTTCTCATACTCTTCCTGATCGTAGATACCGATCTTTATGCGGCGCAGGATCTCGACCTCGTCCACCCACTCGGAGCGCAGGCCAAAGTACTTCTGCATAATATTCGCATCGCAATAGCTGCCCGCGATACCCATGCAGATCGCGCCGATGTTAACGTACGCCTTGTTCTTCATCCAGCCCACGGCGACCGCGCAGCGCGCAAAACGCAGGATCTTCTCCGCCACGTCCTCGGGGATGGTGGTATCGGTTGCATCCTGCACGTCGTGACCGTAGATGGAGAACGCCGGCAGACCGCGCCGTGCATGAGCCGCCAGCACCGCCGCCAGATACACGGCACCGGGACGCTCCGTGCCGTTGAAGCCCCACACCGCCTTGACGGTGGTGGGATCCATATCGAAGGTCTCCGTGCCGTAGCACCAACAGGGAGTCACGGTCAGCGTACCGACCACGTTCTCGGTGGAGAACTGCTCCGCTACGCGGGCGGCCTCTGCGCCGCTGCCGATGGTGGTGCAGCCGATCACGCACTGTACCGGCGTACCGTCGGGGTACTTCAGGTTTTCGCTGATGAGCTTTGCAGCGTTTTCCGCCATGCCCATCGTCTGCTTTTCCAAGCTTTCACGCACACCGCCCCAGCGACCATCGATGGTCGGGCGGATACCGATTTTGGGATAAATCATAAATTATACACTCCTTTTGCACTATATTTTGTTAATTCTATCTTATCATTGACACCCCCGCTTGTCTCATGCTATACTATCAAAAAATAGGATAATATTCACCTTGGAGGCTTCTCACTATGCAACCGAATTATCACGAGGACCTGCCCCGCGGCATTCCGGATTTTCCTCTGGAATTTTACCACGTGGACGAGCATCACCCCCGTTATTATATGACCTGCCACTGGCACGATGAATTTGAACTCATCCGCGTGCTGGAGGGGACGCTGTGCGTCACACTGGGCGGTACGGAATACCGCCTCGGTGCGGGCGACACGGCGTTTGTCACCGGCGGGCAGCCGCACGCCGCCTCGCCGGAGGATTGCGTGTACGAATGCGTGGTATTCGATCCGGCAATGCTGCTTCGCAGCGGTGATGCCTGCAAGGCGTACCTGCACCGCATCCAACACGGCAACGTTGCCGTCACCCCCTGCTTTCCTGCCTCCTGTGACGCGGTGCGCGAAGCGATGCAACGTCTGTTCAGCACCGCCTTCACGCCGGAGCGGCAGCCTAATGCGCTGTTGGTATTCGGCGCGCTGCTTGAGTTTTTTGGGTGGGTGTTCGAGACCGGCGCGTATGTCGAATCTGGCCTGGAACTGCCGCAAAACAGCCGCCGCATCCGCCACCTCAAGCAGGCGCTGTCCTACGTTGAGCATCATTATACCGAACCCATCACCTTGGCGGAGATGGCGCAGGCCGCCCACATGAGCCCTAAGTATTTCTGCCGCTTTTTCCGTCAAATGACGCGTCGCACACCGGTGGATTATCTCAATTACTACCGCGTGGAATGCGCTTGCCAAGAGCTCAGTACAACACAAAAAAGCGTCACCGAAGTGGCGCTTGATTGCGGATTTAACGATATCAGTTATTTCATC
>JAZNKN010000064.1:0-58369 GCA_045578625.1 Acutalibacteraceae bacterium
TGCTTTGATGCGTCCCGGCCGTTTTGACCGACAGATCGTGGTGAACTACCCCGATATGAAGGGCCGCGAGGCGATCCTGCGCGTCCACGCCAAGGGCAAGCCGTTGGCACCCGACGTGGATCTGGCGGTCATTGCCAAGTCGACGGTCGGTTTCACCGGTGCGGATCTGGAGAACCTGCTGAATGAGTCCGCTCTGTTGGCGGCACGCCGCGGTCTGCACGCGGTGACGATGCAGGAGATCGAGGAAGCCACGCTGAAAGTCATCGTGGGTACGGAGAAGCGCAGCCACGTCATTTCCGAGAAGGATAAGCGCATTACGGCGTTCCACGAGGCGGGTCACGCCATCGTATCGTATTTCTGTCCGACGCAGGATCCGGTGCATCAGATCTCGGTCATTCCGCGCGGCATGGCCGCCGGCTTTACCATGAATCTGCCGGATAACGATCATCAGCATCTCACCAAGAACCGGATGCTGGAGGATATTGAGGTACTGTTGGGCGGCCGTGTGGCGGAACAGTTGGTCATCGGGGATATTTCCACCGGTGCTTCCAACGATCTGGAGCGATCTACCGAGACCGCGCGTAAGATGGTCACCAAGTACGGTATGAGCGACAAGCTCGGTCCGGTGGTGTTCGGTGCGTCCGACTCCAACGAGGTATTCCTCGGCCGTGACTTCGGCCACGCGCGCAACTACTCCGAGGAGATCGCCGCGACCATCGACAGCGAGATCAACGCGATCATCACCGGCGCGTATGCGCGTACCACCAAAAAGCTGGAGGAAAACCGCGATAAGCTGGATCTGATCGCTCAGTACCTGATCGACCACGAGAAGATGGACGGCGAGCAGTTCCTTGCCGCCATGGAGGGTCGCGAGATACCGGCGTATACCAACAATTCCATGTTCAGCAAGACCGAAAGCGCCGAATAACGCACAATAAATACGGGGCAGCCGCTATGGCTGCCCCGTATTTTTATGACAGAAACTGATGCATCATCGCCGTGGCGACGATGTATCCCAGTAAGCCGCAGCCGGGGAAGGTGAGGATCCACGTCAGCACCATGTCCCTGACCACGCGGAAATTGATGGCGGAGAGACGGCGGGTCGCACCCACGCCCATAATAGCGGCGGTTTTGGTGTGGGTGGTGCTGACGGGAATGCCAAACAGCGAGGAGATGAGCAAACACGCGGCGGCCGCCAGATCGGCTGAAAAGCCTTGATAAGGCGCGAGCTTGACCATATCCATTCCCACGGCCTTGATGATCTTATAACCGCCGAGCGAGGTGCCAAGCGACATTACCAACGAGCAGAGCAGCATCATCCATAGCGGCGGCACGGCCGCGCCGACCGACTCGCTGCCGCCGGCGAGTGAAACGCCCAGCAGCAGGACACCCATAAATTTTTGCCCATCCTGTGCGCCGTGCATGAAGGACATGGCGGCACCGCCGAGAATCTGTGCTCGCTTGAACTGTGCGGCGGTGCGACAGCGATCGGCACGGAAGTACAGCCGTTCCGTAAGGCGCGTGGCCGCATACCCGATGGCAAAGCCGAGTGCCGTGGAAAGCAGCAGACCGTACAGCACCTTGACCCATTCGCCGCCGTTGATGCCGGTAAGACCGCCCTGCAAGGCGATCGCCGCACCGGACAGTCCCGCGATGAGTGCGTGGCTTTCGCTGGTGGGAATACCGAAATACCACGCCGCGACAGCCCACAGAATGATGGCGAATAGGGCGGCGCACAGCGCGACGGAGGCCGCGCGGGGATTACCGTCAAAATTCACCATATTGCGGATGGTGAGCGCCACGGTGGCGTTGATCATCGTCATAAACAGCACACCCAAAAAGTTGAACACGGCGGACAGCCGTACTGCTGCTTTGGGGGACAGCGCCCGCGTCGCCACGCAGGTCGCAATGGCGTTGGGTGCATCGGTCCAGCCGTTGACAAAGATGACCCCCATAGTGAGAAGCACAGTCGTAAAACGCAAAGGGTCGCCGGCAGTCTGACGGATAAAGGAAGCAACATCAAACGGCACGGCGACACCTCGTTTTCATTCGTATTTTATTGGCGGCGGCCGACGATCTCCACCTTCAGCAGGTTGGTGCTGCCGGTGGTGTCCAGCGGCACACCGGCGGCGATGACCACGCGGTCACCCTCCTCCACAGCGTCGATCTGGCGTGCACAATCAATAGCGTGCTGCAGCAGCTCGTCGGAGGTGCGCTGATAGCGGGCGACCACCGGATAAACGCCCCACGACAGGGCAAGCTGATGGTACGTCTTTTCCACCGGTGTGGCGGCGACGATCGCCATATGCGGACGGAATTTGGACATCCGACGGGCGGTCTGGCCGTATTTGGTCAGTGCGATGATCGCTTTCGCTTTGATATCGCGTGCGGTGGTGCAGGCGGCGTCGCACATCGCGTTGGTAACGTCGGTGTCCATATCGTAGCGGATGCCTTGATAGGCACCAAGCTGGAGCGCATCGGCCTCCGCTTGTTCTGCGATCTTCGCCATGACCTGCACCGCCTTGACCGGGAACTGACCGGCGGCGGTCTCGCCCGACAGCATAATGGCGGAGGTGCCGTCAAATACGGCGTTCGCCACGTCGGTGATCTCGGCGCGGGTCGGGGTGGGATTGCTCACCATCGATTCCAGCATTTGGGTGGCGGTGATGACCATTTTACCGGACTGGTAGCAGCGGCGGATAAACCGCTTCTGCAGGCCGGGTAGGCGCTCGTATTCGATCTCAACACCCATATCGCCGCGCGCGACCATAATGCCGTCGGAGTTTTCGAGGATCTCGTCGAAATTGTTGACACCCTCGATGTTTTCGATCTTCGCGATGATACGGATATCGTGGCCGCCGTTGTAGTCAAGGAATTTGCGCAGGGCGACGATATCCTCCTTGCTGCGGGTGAAGGAGGCGGCGATGAAGTCCACGTCCTGCTCGATGCCGAACAGCAGATCCTCCTTATCCTGATCGCTCAGATAGGGGATGGAGAGGCGCACATGGGGGATGTTGATGGATTTACGATTGCTGACCATGCCGCCGTGAACGACGGTGCAGCGGATCTCGGTATCGTCGATCTCCTCGACGGTCAGCTTGAGCTTGCCGTCGTCGATCAGCACGGCGTCGCCCACCGAGATCTCGCGCGGCAGGCGGGCGTAGGTGATGGCGACCTCGGTATCGTTGCCGAGAATATCGCGGGTGGTCAGCGTGAAGCGCTGACCTTTTTTGATCTCCACCTTGCCGCCCTCAAAATCGCGCAGACGGATCTCCGGACCTTTGGTGTCCAGCAACAGGGCGATGGGGGTATTCAGATCGCGACGCAGATCGCGGATCATCTGAATGCGGCGGGCGTGGTCCTCGTGCGTGTTGTGGGAAAAGTTCAACCGGGCTACGTTCATGCCGCAAAGCACCATTTGACGGATGACATCCGGATCCTCTGTGGCGGGACCAAGTGTACAAACGATTTTTGTTTTTCGCATAGGAATATTCCTCTCCACGTCTTTTTATTCCGTTCAAAAAAGCGAACGTGAATAGTATAACGAGCAGAGAGCAAAATAACAAGGCGCATAGCGGATTTTGAAAGATTTTCGCCCGAACGAAAAAAGGCGATGGCTGCATAAACGTGTGCGGACGGTGCATACTACCGACAAAGCGACAGGGAGGTACGCAGCAGTGAACGAAAACAAGTATACGAACGACGATATGCCGACCAAAACGGGCGGCAAAGGGTTTTATATTGCCTTGGCGGTGTGTTTGGTGGCGGTGTGCGGTGTGGCGGTCGCCACGTTTGTTGGCGGTCTGACGTCGAATAAGCCGCAGACCGGCGTGACCGGCACCACGGTCAAGACGGTCACGACGACCGGCGTTAAACAGGTGGCCATTCCCGCAACGGACGTTAAGGATGACCGCACCACCTCGACCACGGTGGCGACAGCGGCACCCACGACAACGACGACAACGGTCGCGGCGGATATGTTTATCTTTCCGGTATCCAACCGCGTACTGCTCGGCTTCAGCGATACGCTGATCTATTCCGAAACGCTGGAGGAGTGGAGTACCCACAACGGCGTGGACTTTGAGGCGGAGCAGGGGTCGCAGGTCAAGGCGACGGCGAGCGGCACGGTAACGCGGATCTATCGGGATGCCCTGTGGGGCGACGTGATCGAGATTGACCACGGCGGCAAGGTAATCTCGCGCATCTGTGGTGTGGCGGCGAAAAATCTCCGCGAGGGACAGACCGTCAAGGCCGGTGACGTGATCGGAACGGTCGGGGAGATCCCGGCAGAGATCCTCATGACGGCGCACGTCCATTTGGAGATCCTTGCAAATGATAAGTATGTGGATCCGTTGCTGCTTATTCGCGGTGACGCGGTCATGGTGGAGGATAACGATTGACCTGCCCTCGGAAACCGACGTAGTCGGCTCGGCAAGAAGGGCAAATAAAAGAGGCTGTGACTTTCGTCACAGCCCTTTTATTTTTGTGCGCTCACACGGCGCTGAAATGCATCAGGAAGCGGTTGGGAAGAAGCTTGGCGAGCACGCGGTAGAGCTTGTAGAAAGCGCGGTTGGTATACCAGCTTTTACCGCGCAGCAAGCGGCTCAGCGAGACTTTGGCGACCGTCTCCGGTCGGCAGTAGGGAAGTGCCTGGAACGTCTTGGAGTTGCCGGTGATGGAGGCGACGTCCAGAAACTCGGTCGCCATCGGTCCGGGACACACCGCCAGTACGTGGATGCCGCGGGGGCGCAGCTCGGCGCGCAGTGCCTGCGAAAAGCTGGTGACGTACGCTTTGGTGGAGCAGTATACCGCCATACGCGGCGTGGGAACGTACGACGCAATTGAGCTGACATTCAGAATACTGCTGCCTTTGGTCATGTGCGGCAGTGTCAGCGAGGTAACGGCGGTCAGCGCACGACAGTTGAGATCCACCATGCCGACCTGATCCGCGGTGGGCATTTCGGCAAAATTCCCCAGTTTACCAAAGCCGGCGTTGTTGATGAGCAACACTACCGTGGCATCGGCCTCTGCCAACGTGCGGCGGTAGGTCTCCAGATCCTCGGCAGAGCAAAGATCCAGTGACAGCAACCGGAACACGGTGTCCGGATAGTCGGCGGCGATCGCCTCCAAACGGTCACGGCGGCGCGCGATGAGCCAGATCTCGTCCACGGTGGGGAGCTGTTCAAGCACCTGACGGACGTATTCTTTTCCCAAACCGGAGGAAGCACCGGTGATAACAGCGACATTCATACGATCACTCCTTTTCTTTGAGTATGCCACAAAACGAAGCGGATGTAAAGGTTTTTTACTAAACAGTGAAAATCGGGGCTTCCCTTTTGCGATATTATATGTTATACTGACTTATTATAAGGGAAAATGTGAGGTTTTGGTGTATGCAGGAATCGGTGGCTACGTGTCCGGACGACCGTATCGTCGGACGGAATGCCGTGATGGAAGCACTGCGTTCGGGCCGCACGCTGGACAGCGTGTGGATCGCAAGCGGTGATCGCAGCGGCAGTCTCGGCGCGATCCGTGCCAAGTGCAAGGACGCGGGTGTACCGGTCAAGGATGTCGATATCCGCAAGTTGGCCGCGATCGGCAGCAATCACCAGGGCGTTGTGGCATTTGCCGCTTGTAAGGAATATGCCTCGGTAGAGGATATTCTGGCGCGGGCGGAGCAGGCCGGTGAGCCGCCGTTTATTCTGGTTTGTGACGGCTTGGAGGATGCCCACAATCTGGGCGCGGTGCTTCGCAGTGCGGAAGCCGCCGGTTGCCACGGGGTCATCATTCCCAAGCGCCGTTCCGTCGGGCTGAACGCCACGGTCGCCAAGACCTCGGCCGGTGCGGTGGAATACGTGCCGGTGGCGCGCGTCGCCAATCTCACGGAAACGCTCCGTCGGTTGAAGGAGCGCGGCATCTGGGTGTACGGTATGGATATGGACGGCAGCCCGTGGTGCCAAACGGATATGACCGGTGCGGTAGCGCTGGTCGTCGGCTCGGAGGGACACGGCATCAGCCGTCTGGTACGTGAGCAGTGTGATCACATTTTGTCCCTGCCGATGCGCGGAAACATCAATTCGCTCAATGCGTCTGTTGCTTGCGGTATCATTGTGTATGAAGTAACACGTCAGCGGTTGGGCTTAAAGTCTGTTATGGGGTGAGCGTATGAAAAAGCGTGACGACATTCCGGAAAATGAATATATTGCCCGCCACGCGGCACCGGGTCCGGTCGAGGACGAGCAGTCCACGACGACGGAATTCCCCTCGTTGGGGAAGGAGCCGGTCGAGGCAGGCAAGCCGCTGGTTACACCGGCAGAGGAAGAGCCTGTGGTGGAAAAGAAGCGCCGCGGTCTGCTCGGTCTGTTCGGCAAAAAGCGCGCCAACAAGGAAGCGCTGCCGATCGAAGAGGTACAGCCGGAAGAGGAAGCGGTCAAGATCGCTGAGCCGGAGGAGGCTGAGCCGGTGCCGGATGATACGCGTGAGATCCTGCTGCGTGAAGGCGAGATCGAAAAGACGCAGGTCATCGAGATGGCAGAGGAGGGCGGCAGCCATATTGCCGAGGAGGAGCCTACGCAGCTGATGCTGGACGGCTTTGCCCAGGAGACGGAGGACGTGGAGCCCGAACCCGGTCCGGAGGAGACGCTGCGCCGTGTTCGTCAGGAAAAGATCCAGGATTTCTCTCAGCGCCGTGAGCAGCACGAGCGTGAGATAGAGCAAGCCTTGTCTGAGCCTGCCGAGGAGGCGGTCGTGGTGGATCCCGCGCAGGAGACCGCACCCGAGGACGACGCTCCGGTGCAGGAAACGTTGGAAACGCTGCCGCTGA
This sequence comes from Acutalibacteraceae bacterium, assembly GCA_045578625.1. Classification (GTDB taxonomy): domain Bacteria; phylum Bacillota; class Clostridia; order Oscillospirales; family Acutalibacteraceae; genus RGIG3009. The sequence goes on from JAZNKN010000064.1 coordinate 6,824, forward strand.
CGGTGGTGCGTCAGCAGCTGTTGGCGCAGCAGCGCCGCTCCGGTGTGACGCTGCTCCTCGCTGTGATTTTGGAACTGGTTCTGTTCTTCATTGCGCTGCTGTCCCGCACGACCGCGACGCTGTCGATGCAGCCTCTGTCGTATCTCATTATGAACTTGGTACTGTTCGTGGTACTGATGGCCGTTTGCGGTACGCATATCAAGAGCGGCTTCGTTTCACTGTTTGCTCGTCGTCAGGTGACGTCGGAAGCGGTCGTGGCGCTGCTTTCCTGCCTGACGGTGATCCACACCGTGCTGCAGACGCTGAACACCACCGGCGTGGCGGAGGGAACGTCCCCGCTGCTGACCGGCGTAGTCGGTGTCGGCTTGCTTGTGCTGCAGATCACCCATCGGTTGGAGATCAACCGTGCCGGTAACGATCTGAACATTATGATCGCTTCGGGCGAAAAGCTGGCGGCGAAGCGCATTGAGAGCAATGCCATTGCGGAGGAGATCGGCCGTCCGGCGGTGGCTATGGGTATGCCGCGCGTGGCGTATTTCCGTGCTACCGAGCAGGCCGAAAACTACATTGCCGATTCGCGCACCTACGATCCGGCCTCCGGTTTCTTGCGTTGGTACCTGCCTATCGCGGCGGGTTTGTCGTTGGTGACGGCGGTCGTGTATCTGATCCTGCACGGCGTTACTGCCGGTGTGACGGCGTTCTCGCTGTTCTGCGGTATGTTGGTACTATCCATTCCGGTACCGCTGCTGTTTACGTTGTACACCGTACTGTCCTCTGTCAGCCGCAAGGCCCGCGAGCAGAGGACGGCGATCGCTGGCTACCGTGCGGTGGAGACCTTCGGTAACGTTCACGCGGTCGCGTTGGATTCGATGGAGCTGTTCCCTGAAAGTAGCGTGCAGCTGCACGGCATCAAGACCTTTTCCGGTACCCGTATCGACGAGGCGATCTTGGATGCGGCCTCTGTGTCCATCCGTGCCGGTGGCCCACTGTCGCACGTGTTCCGCCGTATGATCCTCGGCAAGGTGGATATGCTGCACGAGGTGGATACACTGGTATATGAGCAGGATATGGGTCTGTCGGGCTGGATCAGCGGTCGCCGCATTCTCATCGGCAACCGCCGTCTGCTGGATAACCACGGTATCGATATCCCCTCGCGCGATTATGAGGAACGCTATGCCAAGAACGGCCGTCAGCTGGTGTACCTGTCCATTGCGGGCGAGCTTTCGGCGATGTTCGTGGTGAGCTATACGGCTGATCCTGCGGTGCGCCGCGTGGTCAAGGCCCTGACCGACAGCCACATTACGCTGCTGATCCGTACCTGCGACCAGAACGTGACCGAGCAGCTGGTGACCTCGGTGTTTGACGTCAACGGCTTTTACGTGGAACTGCTCAACGCGCCGGCCGGTCGTTCGTTTGAAACGCTGGTCAGCGGTGTGTCGTCGGCTGAGCCGGCCCAGATCGTCTCGGAAAAGGGCTCTCTCGGTATGATGATGGCGTTTGCCCGCTGCCGCCGTCTGCGTTCCTCGGTACGCTTCTTTGCGGTACTGCAGTCGCTTGTCGGGTTGGGCGGTCTGGTGCTGATGGTAACGTCCGCGTTTCTGGGCGGCGCGCTGTACCCCGCGCTGTATGCTATTGAGTTTTTGGCGCTCTCCGCGGTTGCGTCCGCGCTGCTTGCGCAACTGTTTTCTCACAAGTGATCCTATGATTCGATTATCAGTACCCTCTGCGTGATACGCAGAGGGTAATTTTTTTATTTACTCTGCGAATTGGGGTTGAAATTTGAAAATGCATAGGTTATAATGGACAAAGAACAATCTTGCACTTAAAAATTTTTGTGTATTATTGTCAAATTTGGGTACGGCATCGTCAAACGGACGGTGACGGAAAGGGGAGTCCTTTGTGAAACAGTACAATGCCAAGCACATTCGCAACGTCGCGCTGGTAGGTCATGCCAGTACGGGTAAGACCTCGTTGGCGGAGGCCGTCGCGTATCTCACCGGTCTGACGGATCGGTTGGGTAAAGTGGCCGACGGTAATACCATTTGCGATTTTGATCCGGAAGAGATCAAGCGAGGCGCTTCGGTATCGCTGTCGATGCTCCCTGTGGAGTGGAAGGACACCAAGATCAATCTGATGGATACGCCCGGTTCGTTTGACTTCGCCGGCGGTATGAGCGAGGGTATCCGCGCAGCCGGTAGTGCGGTCATCGTCATTTCGGGTAAGAGCGGCGTGACGGTCGGTGCGCAGAAGGCGCGCGCCGCCGCCAAGAAAAAGGGTATCGCACAGCTGTTGTTCGTCAATAAGCTGGACAGCGAGCACGCCGACTTCTATCGCGTGTTTGAGGACCTCAAGGCCATCTTCGGCCCGGCGGTCTGCCCGTTGGTCGTGCCGTACGTGGTGGATCATAAGGTGCAGTGCTACGTTAACCTGTTGGAGTATAAGGCATATACCTATAAAGACGGTAAGGCGACCGAGTGCCCGATCCCGGATATGGGTCACCGTCTGGAGGGCCTGCGTACCGCTATCAGTGAAGCAGTCGCGGAGACCAGCGAGGAACTGATGGAAAAATACTTCTCCGGCATCGATTTCACACCGGACGAACTCATCCTCGGTCTGGCGACCGGTGTTCGCCGCGGTGAGATCCTGCCGGTGTACTGCGGCGCTTCGCAGACGATGGAAGGTGTCGATCAGCTGCTGAACGGTCTGATGTGGTTGGCTCCCTGGGCGGAGACGGTCGCCGGTGAGACCGGTGTTGATCCCAACGGCGATCCGGTCGAGCTGAAGGTCAATGAGCAGGCGCAGACCGTCGCGACGGTGTTCAAGACGGTGGTCGATCCCTTCGTCGGTAAGATGGTGTATTTCAAGGTCATCAGCGGTGTGGTCACGCCCGATTGCACGTTGATGAATATGCGCACCGGCGCTACCGAGCGTCTCGGCAAGCTGTTTATGGTGCGCGGTAAGAAGCAGGAAGAGGTTGCTTGTGTCCCGGCCGGTGATATCGGTGCCGTGGCGAAGCTGGCTTCCACCAACACCGGCGATACGCTCTGCGCGCCCGCGCGTCAGGTCGTGCTGCCCGGCGTGGCGTACGAAGCACCGTCGCTGTCGATGGCCGTGTATGCCAAGAACAAGGGCGACGAGGAAAAGATCGTTTCCGGTCTGAACCGTCTGCGCGAGGAGGATCCCACCATCGCGCTTTCGCATAACACCGAGACCAAGGAGCAGGTGCTGTCCGGTTTGGGCGAGCAGCATCTGGAGGTCACGGTCTCCAAGCTCAAGAGTAAGTTCGGCGTGGAGGTCACGCTGCAGAGTCCCAAGGTGGCATACCGCGAGACCATCCGCGGCAAGGTCAAGGTGCAGGGACGTCATAAGAAGCAGTCCGGCGGTCACGGCCAGTTCGGTGACGTGTGGATCGAATTTGAGCCCTGCGACAGCGAAGAGCTGGTCTTTGAAGAGACCGTTTTCGGAGGCTCGGTGCCGAAGAACTATTTCCCGGCTGTAGAAAAGGGACTGCGCGACAGCGCACAGCACGGCGTACTGGCCGGCTTCCCGCTGGTCGGCGTTAAGGCAACGCTGGTAGACGGCTCGTACCATCCGGTCGATTCGTCCGAAATGGCGTTCAAGACGGCGGCATCGCTGGCGTATAAGGCCGGTATCGCGCAGGCGTCTCCTACGCTGCTTGAGCCGATCGGCACGCTGAATGCGTTTGTACCGAACGACAATACCGGCGATATTATGGGTGATATCACCAAGCGTCGTGGCCGCGTCATCGGTATGGAGCCGACCGCGGAGGATCACAGCATCACCTGCATTACCGCCGAGGTCCCGATGGCGGAGATGGGCGATTATTCCAGCATGCTGCGCTCTACGACGCAGGGTAGAGGTTACTTCACGATGGAGTTCGCCCGCTACGAGGAGGCTCCCGCCCCGGTAGCGCAGAAGGTGATTGCGGAGAACAAGGTCGAAGAAGAATAACATACAGCAAGCAGGCGGTAAAAATTACCGCCTGTTTTGCGATTTCTGTGAAATTCTACTTGCAAATAGCGCAGATATGCGGTAGAATAAGATAAGCATATTAAACGGAGGATTGCAAAATGGTATCAGCAGGTGATTTCAGAAACGGCGTTACCTTTGAAATGGATGGTAACGTGTATCAGATCGTAGAATTCCAGCACGTTAAGCCCGGTAAGGGCGCGGCGTTCGTCCGTACCAAGATCCGCAACGTCATTGCGGGTACGGTCGTGGAGCGCACCTTCAACCCCAATGATAAGTATCCGACCGCGTTTGTCGAGAGAAAGGAAATGGAGTATTCCTACAACGATGGCGATCTGTACTACTTCATGGATCAGGAGACCTATGAGTTGGTTCCGATCGGCACGGATATCTTGTCGGATAACTTCAAATTCGTCAAGGAGAACATGATCTGCCGCGTGCTGTCCTACAAGGGCAACGTGTTTGGCGTAGAGCCCCCGAACTTCGTGGAGCTGCAGGTCACCCAGACCGATCCCGGCTTCAAGGGTGACACGGCGACCAACGCCACCAAGCCCGCCACGCTGGAGACCGGCGCGGAGATCCGCGTGCCGCTGTTCATCGACGAGGGCGAAATGATCCGTGTGGACACCCGTACGGGCGAATACATGGAGCGTGCGTAAGCATACTAACCTTGATTTAGTTTATAAGGAGGCATTTGCTATGACGATCACGGAAAAGGTTGCGTATCTCAAGGGCCTGATCGAGGGCATGGAGATCGACGCGGAGACCAAAGAAGGTAAGATCCTGAAGGCAATCATGGACGTTCTGTCCGACGTCGCGCTCAGCGTGGAAGATCTGGAGGCCACCGTCCAGGAGATGGGCGAGCAGGTCGACACCATCGATGAGGATCTGGATGCGCTGGAGATGGATTATTACGAGGATTATGACGAGTATGACGAGTGCGACGACGACTGCGATTGCGGTTGCTGCGACGACGAGTTCTACGATGTGACCTGCCCCAACTGCAACGAGGAGTTCGCGGTGGACGAGGACACCCTGCTCGACGGCGGTGTGGATTGCCCGCTGTGTGGCAAGCATCTGGAGTTCGACATCGAAGAGTGCGACGACGATTGCGATTGCTGCTGCGACGATTGCGACGAGTAATCAAATAACACAAGAAAACAGCCGCCCGGCAGGGCGGCTGTTTTTGCGTGTATTACCACTCTTTTTTCATCCAAATATGCGGGCAGCCTTGTTCATCCTCAATCTCGCCGTAGGCCGTATAGCCGCTTTTTTCGTAAAAAACGCGGGCTTGACACTGGGAGTGCAGGGTCAAGGCTGTGCCGCCGACCGAACGGACGTAGTTTTCGGCGGCGGTAAGCAATATACTGCCGCAGTGCTGTCCGCGGTGTTCGCGTAGTACCGCCAGCCGGCCGAGGACGTAGTAGCCGCTCTCGGCGGTGGGGAATACGCGGCACGTGCCGATGGGCGTATCACCGTCGAACAGCACCAGATGTGCGGCGATGCTGTCAGTGTCGTCCACTTCGTCGGTAAAGCCTTGCTCGTCCACAAATACCGGAATGCGAACCGCCAACGCCTCGTCGGGCAGTCCGTGATACGTTTGGATACGTTTCATAGGGTTATTTCCTTTATGTTAATAAACACATTTCCGCCAAGATCAGCAGCTCTTTTTGGCGGTGGTGATAGAGGCGATGAGCCTCCTTCTGATTGAACCGCACTGATTTCGGAGATCCTTATATGCCGATTCTGTCAGTTTTCCTTTCCTAAACATGAGTTCCAACCAATACCCTGTTTCTGAACACTCTTTCAAGGAGATTTCAAGTTTGCTTATAAAATCAGCTTTACTCGGTGCATATTTTGCCTCGTGAATATTTGCGCCAATTGAGGAAGAGGAACGAATAATTTGACCTGTATAAACAGAGCAGCCGTGTATTGTAATCGGAGACTTGGATAGCAAACTCGATTGCATCTTCGCGTAGTTGGTTTTTGCTGTCTTTTATTTGTTTGACTCTTTTTTATCGATATGTTCACCGTTGGTGAACTCGATATGTTTTCGCTACGCTCAAACTCGATATATGCTCACCTTGTTCGCATTGGATATAGATATGTGTCACTATCGCCCATAGGGCATATCGAGTTGCGCAGCAACATATCGAGCCGAAGGCATATCGAGTGTCACGCAAGTGACACATATCGATATCGAAACTATTGTTTGTTGAGGCAAACAATAGTTTCGATGTGAGCGGTGTGGGGGAACATATCCACCGGCTGAATATCGGTAACGCGATAGCCGCCTTTGGTGAGAACGCGCAGGTCGCGGGCTTGCGTTTCGGGATTGCAGGAGATGTACACCACTCGCGACGGTGCGAGGGTGAGGAGCGACTCCAGAAACGGCATATCGCTGCCGGCGCGCGGCGGGTCCATCAGCACCACGTCGACCTTCTCGCCGCTCTGTGCCAGCTCTACCATATATGCGCCGGCATCCGCTTCGACAAAGGCGATGTTGTCAAGGTCGTTGCGGCGGGCGTTGACGCGGGCATCGCGTACGGCATCACCGTTGAGCTCGACACCAACCACCTGACCCGCCTCCTTGGCGGCGACGATGCCGATGGTACCGACACCGCAGTAGGCGTCCAGTACACGGTCAGTCTTTTTCAGCTTGGCCATATCCAACGCCGCACGGTACAGCCGCTCGGTCTGGATGGGGTTGATCTGGTAAAACGAGCGCGGTGAGATGCGGAATGTGCAGCCGCACAACGTATCTTCGATATACCCGCGGCCAAACAACACTTCTTCGCGCTCGCCGAGCAACATACTGGTGCGGTGGGGGTTGATGTTCAGCACCACGGTGGTGATCTCCGGATGACGGCGCAGCAGCTCCTCAGTGAATTTCTTTTTGAGGGGGAACATCGGCGACGCACCCACCAGCACCACCATGATCTCACCGCTGACAAAGCCGCGACGCACCAGCACGTGCCGCAGAAAACCGCGGCGGCTGTCCTCGTTATAGGGGAGGATGCGGAACGACGGCAGCAGTTTGCGAATGGTGACAACGATGCGGTCGGCGGCGGGATCCTCGATCTGGCAGGAGTCCACCTTGACTACGCGGTGGCTGCTGGATTGATACACGCCGGAGATGACCTCACCGCCGCGCGTCAGGCAAAATGCCGCCTGCACCTTGTTGCGGTAGTGGTAGGGACGTTCCATCCCGATGATCGGTTTGACGTGATGATATTTACCAAGCAGGGACACGACGGTCTCCTGCTTGTATTTGAGTTGTCGCGGGTAGTCCATATTCTGCAGCTGACAGCCGCCGCATTTGCGTGACAACGGGCAGCGTGGCATCACTTTGGGCGGGAGTTGGCTCATTCTTGCGCCTCCAGATAGTAGGTGGCTTCCATATCGGCGACCGACAGGGCAAACGACAGGGGGAACATTTCAAACGCGTTGCCGACGTTGCGGTTGTCCTCCGTGCCGGCGAAGCCCATGTGATAGCGGATGGCAAAGGCCTCCTCGCGCGTCAGACGCATATAGCCCGACAGAATGTACACGGATTTTTCGCCGTGACCGTAGGGGAGTTTGTCGTCGTATTCGTAGGTGGGGACGGTCTGCCACTTGCCGTTTTCGTCCTTGACGTTGCGCGTGCCGGGCTTGTAGCAGTTGATCTTGCACACGTCGTGCAGCAGCGAGACGATCGCAATGCTCTCCTCGCTGTAGTCGAGGCCGTAGGTCTCCTTCATACGCGGGCGGTCCAGATAATGCCACAGACAGTCAAACACGTTCAGGCTATGCTCAACAAGGCCGCCCTCGTGCGAGCCGTGAAAGCGGGTGCTGGCCGGCGCGGTGAAAAAATCACTGGATTTGGAGCAGAGATACTCCAACAGCTTGTCCGCGCCCTCGCGGTGGATGTATTGGTTATACAGTTCGATAAAACGCTGCTTTGCATCCATGGTTGCCACGTCCTTTCTTTGTACCATCAGTATACCGCTTTTTTGCAAAGTGTGCAACAGAAAACGCCAAAATAGGGGTGACAAAAGAGAGTGAGAGGTGTATAATAAGGGAGTATTTGGAAGGAGTGTCCGTGTATGAAAGCGTTAAAATCGTTTTTGGTGCCGTTCAAAGGTTTTCTCATCGGCTCGTCGATGACGGTGCCGGGGGTCAGCGGCGGCACGATGGCGATCCTGCTCGGGATCTACGATCAGCTTATCAGCGCGATCAGCCATTTCGGCAAGGCTCCCAAAAAGAATCTGATGTTTCTTCTGAAATTCTGCGTTGGCGCGGTGATCGGCTTTGCTGCGTTGGCGTCGGCGATCGGCTGGCTGCTGACGACGTTCCCGATTCCGGTTTCGTTCTTTTTCCTGGGTGCGATCATCGGCGGTATCCCTGCACTGTACCGCAAGGCACGTGCCGCCAAATTCACCGTGGCATCGGCGGCATATATGCTGCTCGGCTTCACCATCGTGATCGGCATCGGTCTGTTGCCGGAGGGATTGATGCCCTCCAGTGCGAACCTGAGCTTTGTCAGCTTGCCGATTTGGCTGTTTGCAGGTGTTGTCGTGGCATTGGCATTGGTGCTGCCGGGCATCAGCACGTCACACATGTTGTTGGTGCTTGGTATTTACGGCACGCTGTCCGGCTCGATCGATACGGTCGTGCTGTGGATCAAGTCGGTCATCAAACAGCTGCTGGGTGACGGCGGTGCGGCGGTGAACGTCGGTCAGGCGCTGACCTTTATCGCACTGCTGGCGATCTCCACGCTCATCGGCGTGATCCTCATCACCCGACCGCTGGAATGGACGATGAAACAGTTTCCCCACCAGACCTATTGTATAATCATCGGCTTTGTGGTGGGTTCGCTCGCGGACATTGCCGCCGATATTGTGTGGCCCGCCCTGCAGGTTGCGGCAACGCCGACGTATTGGTTGCTGACGGTGCTGGCATCGCTTGCCACGCTGGCCGCGGGCTTTGCGGGGATCTTGTTCCTGTCGCGTTTTTCGGATGAGGAGTGATAGTATGCAGTACCGTGATTTTTTCGAGTCGCTTGCCGGCCGCTGTGTGGCGGTATGCGGCATCGGTCATAACAACCTGTCGGTCATCTATCAGCTGCTGAAGCAGGGCGCGCAGGTCATCGCGTGTGACAAGCGCACGCGTGAACAGCTCGGTGCGACGGCGGAGGAGTTGGAAGCCGCCGGTGCGCGGCTGTGTCTGGGCGAGGACTACCTTGACCATCTGGCACCCGCGTCGCTGATCCTGCGCACGCCGGGTATGAAGCCGTATCTGCCGCCGTTTGTCGCGGCACGGGAGGCGGGCAAGATCGTCACCTCCGAAATGGAGCTGTTCTTTACGCTTTGTCCCGCGCCGATCTACGCGGTGACCGGCTCGGACGGTAAGACCACCACCACGACGGTGATCGCCGGTCTGTTGGCAAAGGCCGGTAAAACGGTGCATCTGGGCGGCAACATCGGCAATCCGATGCTGCCGGTGATCGATCAGGTGACTGCTGACGATACGGCGGTGGTGGAGCTGTCCAGTTTTCAGCTGACGATGATGCAGCAGAGTCCGCACGTGGCGGTAGTCACCAACGTGGCACCCAACCATCTGGATTGGCACACCGATATGCAGGAATACATTGACGCGAAGCGCAATCTGGTCGCGCATCAGCAGGTGGGTGACCGTGCGGTGCTCAACGCGGATAACGAGCATACCGCCGCGTTTGCCGAGCATTGCAAAGGCGACGTGTGGTGGTTCTCGCGCCGCCATCCGGTGGAGCGCGGTGCGTACCTTGGTGAGAACGGCGTGCTGTATATCACCGACGGTGAGCAGACGGTGCCGGTGCTGCCGGCCTCCGAGATCCTCATCCGCGGCGTTCATAACATTGAGAATTATCTGGCGGCGTTTGCTGCGACCTACGGTGTCGTACCGGTGGAGGTCATGGCCGAGTATGCTCGTACCTTTGGTGGTGTGGCGCATCGGTGCGAGCTGGTGCGTGAGCGCGGCGGCGTTACGTGGTATAACGATTCCATCGGCAGCAGCCCCTCCCGCACCATCGCGGGTCTGGAGGCGTTTGACCGCAAGGTCATCCTCATCGCCGGTGGATATGATAAGCACATTCCTTACGATCCGCTCGGTCCTGTTGCGGCGAAAACCGTGAAGCACGCGGTACTGCTCGGTGCGACCGCTCCGGCGATCGAGGCGGTGCTGAGGCGCGATACCGACGTACCGATCACGCGGGTCGGTTCGATGGCGGAGGCCGTGCAGGTGGCGGACGCGTTGGCAGGGGAAGGGGATATCGTGTTCCTGTCGCCCGCCAGTGCGAGCTTTGATATGTACAAGAATTTTGAAGAACGCGGCGATCACTTCAAGCGTTTGGTGCAGGAGTTGTCATGAGTATGATGGAACTGCTGAAGGAACTGTGCGCAGCGCCCGGTGTCAACGGCACGGCGGATATCGGCCGATTGGTCGCGGATAAGCTGACGATGTATGTGCCGCAGGTGCAGACCGACCGTCTCGGCAATGTCTGGGGCGTTGTACCGGCTCAGGAGGAAAACGCGCCCACGCTGTTGCTTGAGGCACATTTGGACGAGATCGGCTTTATCGTGACCGGTATCACCGATTCCGGCTTTTTGCGCGTGTCCGCGTGCGGTGGTGTCGATGAGCGCACACTGGCGGCTGCGGAGGTCGTCGTGCTGTGCGAGCCGCCGGTGAGCGGTGTGTTTTGCTCCACACCGCCGCATCTGGCGGGAAGCGACAGCAAGCCGCTAAAGGTGGAGGAGCGCGGTATCGACGTGGGTATGACGGCGCAAGAGGCCAAGGCGCGTATTCCGGTGGGAACACGCGTGACGTTTGCGCCGCACTTTGATCGTCTGTTGGGCGATCGCTTGTGCGCCAAGGCGTTGGATGACCGTGCCGGCGTGGCGGCGGTGCTGCGCGCGTTGGAGCTGCTGCAGGGCAAAACGCTGCCCTGCCACGTGGCGGCGTTGTTTTGTGTGCAGGAGGAAGTGGGGATGCGCGGCGCATCTCCCGCGACGTTCGCCATCCGTCCGGATGCCGCGGTAGCGGTGGACGTCAGTTTTGCCAATACGCCGGATGCCGACCGCACGCAGTGCGGCGTGTTGGGCGACGGTGCGATGCTGGGTGTGTCGCCGATCTTGGATGAGCGGCTGACCGCGTGCTTGCAGCGGCTGGCGCAGGAGCAGGCGATCCCATTCCAATATGAGGCGATGGGCGGCTCGACCGGCACGGATGCGGATAAGATCAGTGTGACACGTGAGGGTGTACCGACGGCGCTGCTGTCGATCCCGTTGCGGTATATGCATACGCCGGTGGAGGTCGCTTCACTGGGCGATATCGAAGCAGTGGCGCAGCTGATGGCGGCGCTGGTGCTGAGTGGGGAGGTGCGTGCCGATGCGTAACACGGTAGAGGAGCTGTGCGCGATCCCCGGTATTTCCGGACGTGAGAGCGCGGTATGTGCCTATTTGAAGGAACAACTGAGCGGCGCACCCGCGGTGCGCGAAATGCGTGTGGACCGTCTGGGCAACCTGATCGTGGAGCTGCGCGGTAAACAGCGAGCGCCGCATCGGGTAATGCTGGCTGCTCATATGGATGAGGTCGGCGGGATCGTCACCGGTATCACCGACGACGGCTATCTGCGCTTTGCCACGGTCGGGGGCATTGCTCCCGAGGTGCTGTTTGCGCGGCGTGTGTCGGTGAACGGACACGTCGGCGTGATCGGCGGCAAGGCGACTCATCAGTGCAAGGGTGAGGAAAAGACAAAGGTTCCCGCCACCGAGACAATGCGCATCGACATCGGTGCCGCGTCCCGCGAAGAAGCGGAAACGGTGGTGCGTATCGGTGACGCGGTGACGTTTATGGCTGACAGCGTCTCGCTTGCGGGCGAGCGGTTCTTGGCCAAGGCGTTGGATGACCGCGCGGGTTGTGCAATGCTGCTGAAGCTGGCGCAGACACAGCCGGAATACGATGTGACACTTGCTTTCACCGTGCAGGAGGAGGTCGGCTCACGCGGCGCGCTGTGTGCGGCGTTTGCGGTGCAGCCGGAGATCGGCGTGGCGGTGGACGCTACCACGGCGGCGGATATTATGGACGCCCCCGCAGAGAAGCGCGTGTGCCGTGTCGGCGGCGGTCCGGTGGTATCGTTTATGGACCGACTCACCGTGTACGACAAGGCGCTGTTTGATGAGATCTTCCGTTTGGCTGCGGAAAACGGTATTGCTGCGCAGCCGAAAACGTTTATTTCGGGCGGCAACGATTCCCGCTCGTTGCAGGCAGCGGGTGAGGGCGCTCGCGTGGCGGCTGTGTCGCTGCCGTGTCGCTACATTCATTCGCCGCTGTGCGGTCTGGACGAGGAGGATCTTCGGCAGACCTATCGTCTGCTGGAAGTGATGATGAACACGCTGCCCGCGTGGGACGGTGCGGTATGATCCGGTTGACGGAGCAGCTGCCGGTGCTGTCCGGTGAGGCACTACCGCTGTGCCGCATCCGTGCGCTGTGGGAGTGCTACGGTGCGGTGCCGTTTCTCCGCTTTTACGTGGGGGATGACGGCAGTGCCGCCGCCGTGCTGGACGGACAAGCCATCGTGTATGCGGTGCCGTCCGAGCGGGAGGAACTGGCGCTGTTTGTGAGTATGCAGCCGGATATTACCTCGCTGCTTGCGGACGAGGAGACCGCCGAGGCGGTCGCGGCGCAGTGGGACAGTACCGTGCAGGTCTTTCCTGTGATGCGGTGCGAAGCGCCGCAGGCGGCGGAGCCGCTTAGATCGGCAGCCCCGCGGGAGCTGTATGCGTTTTTAGAGCCGGTGTTTCCCGGTTTGCCGCCGTTTGAAGGGTGGTATATGGACGTATGCTACCGTGAGCGTCACGGTTTCTGCCGCAACGTTGCGGTGCGTGACGGTGAGTGCATCGTTTCGTCCGCAATGACCACCGCCGAATGGAACGGCGGCGCACTCATCGGGGGTGTGGCGACCGCACCCACACACCGTCGGCGCGGTCTGGCGGGTCGGTGTGTCGGCACGTTGACGGCGGCATTACAAGGTGAAGGTCGGCTGGTGTATATCTGCCCGAAAAACGAAGGAGCGCAGCGGCTGTATACGGCACTGGGATTTGCCGTGTGCGGCAGTGTGGCGCTGACAGAAAGGACATAAAACACGATGCAATCCTCTTTCTTTGATATCGATCCGCGGTTGAACGCGTTGGCGGATGAGGTGCACACGCAGATCGCGTCCGTCTTTGCCCGCATCGATGAGATCGCGGACTACAATCAGCAAAAGGTGCTGGCAGCGTTTATCAACCACCGCGTCAGCGAGGCGCATTTTGTTCCTACCACCGGCTACGGCTACGGTGATCGCGGCCGTGAGGTGCTGGAAGAGGTGTTTGCCGAGGTGCTGGGGGCGGAGGATGCCTTGGTGCGGCACAGCATTCTTTGCGGCACACACGCCATTACCGTGGCGCTGTTCGGCGTGCTGCGTCCGGGCGACGTGCTGTTGGCGGCGACCGGTGCGCCGTACGATACGCTGCTTGGCGTGATCGGTGCGGACAAGCCGAGCGACGGTTCTTTGGCGGAGTACGGTGTCGGCTACCGCGAGGTACCGCTGCAGGAGGACGGATCTCCGGATATCCCCGGTATCTGCGAGGCACTGCGCGCCGAACCCGCGATCAAGGTGGTGCATATTCAGCGTTCACGCGGCTACAATCTGCGTCCGTCGCTGACGGTTAAGCGCATCGGAGAAGTCATTGCCGCGGTGAAGAGCGTGCGTCCTGATACCATCGTGTTTGTGGATAACTGCTACGGCGAGTTTGCCGAGCGCGAGGAGCCGACGGCGGTGGGGGCCGATCTGATGGCAGGCTCTCTGATCAAAAACCCCGGCGGCGGTATTGCAGAAAACGGCGGTTACATCTGCGGTCGCCGCGATCTGGTGGAAAAGTGTGCGTACCGTCTGACAACGCCGGGTCTCGGCAAGGAGGTTGGTGCTTCGCTCGGTCACAACCGTACGATGTTTATGGGTTTGTTCCAAGCGCCGCACGTGGTGGGCGAGGCGATGAAGACCGCGGTGTTCGCCGCGGCGCTGTTCGAGCGGTTCGACTATCACTGCACGCCGTCCTCGACCGAGGAGCGTGCGGACATTATTCAAGCGATCCAAATGCGTGAGGCGAAGCCGCTGATCGCGTTTTGTCAGGGTATCCAGAGCGGTGCACCGGTGGATGCATTCGTTACACCCGAGCCGTGGGATATGCCGGGCTACGATAATCAAGTCATTATGGCGGCAGGCGCGTTCACGATGGGCTCGTCCATCGAGCTGTCTGCCGATGCCCCGCTGCGTGAGCCGTTTGCCGTGTATATGCAGGGAGGACTGAATTTCTCCTCCGGTCGCATCGGTATTTTGCTCGCGGCGCAAAAGATGCTGGACACCGGTGTGCTGCCGGACTTTCCAGGCTAAGAGGGAGCAACGACGATGGTAACGCGGGATATTATCGAATCGTGGTACAAGGCGTTGGATTTTCCCAAACAGTATGACGCGGAATTCTACGAGGCGCTGAACACCGTGACCGTACCGGACACGACGTCGATCGATACGTACGATCCGGAGGAGCAGGACGGCAAGCGCAATTTCCTGTCGTTTCTGTATTTCTGCGAGGCGCTCAAGGCGGAGTATGAAAAGCGCGGTATAAGCAAGGAAATACTGATGGACACGCTGCAGGATATCTGCCGCTGGACGGACGTGTGGAGCGACCTGAAGGGCGGATTGTATCTGGGCGAACTTCCTTGGCTGAATTTTCATATGAAATTCAAGCTGTTCCACCTTGGGGTGTTGCAGTTTGCGATGGGGCAGGCGCACTACGATATTCCGGAAAAGGAGATCGCCAAGGGCGACAACGTGATCGAGGTGCATATTCCGGCAAAAACGAATTTTTCCAAAGAGGAATGTGACAAATCGTTCGCCATGGCAAAAGCCTTTTTCGCCACGTATTTTCCGGAGTATGAGTATCGGTATTTCACCTGCCATTCGTGGCTGCTGGATCGCACGCTGAAGGAGATCTTGAAGCCCGAAAGCAAGATCATCGGCTTCCAGGATCGCTTTGACGTTGTGAAAGACGAGCCGTCGGATGTTGTTTTGAAATTTATCTTCAAATGGGATACCACGCGCGAGTCGTTGGCATCGATGGAAGCGACCACCAGTCTGACCCGCAAGGTGAAGGATCGCGTGATGAACGGCGGCACGTTTTATGTGTCGCTCGGCGTGATCGACAAGGAAACGGTATAAAAAACAGCGTTGGGCTCCCAACGCTGTTTTTGTTTATTCGCTGCGATACTTTTGCCGTGTGGCGATGCCGCCGCGGATGTGGCGCTGTGCCTTGTTGATATCCAGAATCTGCCGCACCTCGCTGTACAGCTGCGGGTTGACCGTCTGCAGGCGGTCGGAAACGTCCTTGTGTACGGTGGATTTGGATATGTGAAACTTTTTGGCGGCGGCGCGCACGGTGGCTTTGTTTTCCCGTATGTATTCTCCCAGTTCAATGGCGCGTTCTTCAACGGCTCCCTTCATTACGATCACCCCATATCAGTGTTCTGTACACTATATGGGACGACAGAGGAGAATATGCAACAAGCGTGCGAAGTCGTTTGACTTCGCACGCTTGCTTTGTTTTGAGTTATCAGCCGATCTTCGGCAGGGACGCAGCAGCCACGGACTGACCGACGCGGCGGATCTTTTCATCCGGCAGGTGCAGCTCCATGGCGGCGCATTCCGGATACTCCTCCTGCAGCACGCGGTTGGCTTCAGCGATGATGAGATCGCCTCCCTCACCGGACATCACGCGACCGAGCAGCAGCACGTCGCCGATGTTGTAGTACATGGCGTAGTAGGCGAGGGTGTGGCCCAGATAGGTACCGATCGAGCGGTAGATGTTGCGCACGTTCTCGCCGCCCTTGTTCATCTCCAACTGAACGACCTTCAGCTTTTCGGCCGGAGAGAGGGTCTCATCCAGCTCGATGCCGGCGCGGGGTGCCAGCTTGATGACGCTGTCCTGCGAGAAGTACTTGACGCCGCAGCCCTTGTCGCCGGACCACTCGTCCACCATCGCATCCTCCTGCAGATCCACAGGAGCAAAGGCCAGTTCGTTGAGCCAACCGGTGATGTTGCCGTCGCCGTCAACGTAGCCGACCGCCTCGGAGGTGCCCATGGCGATACCGAGGATGTTGTTCTTGTTCAGGCTCATCGCACCCGCCAGCGCGGTCACGTCGCCGTCGTTCGCGACTTCGATCGGCACGTCACCGATTTCGGCAGCGGCACGCAGGTAGATATCCTTGACTTCCTTTTCGTAGCGATCCTCCGGCACTTTGATGAACAGCGACGCGACCATCGCGCGGTTGTCCACGTATACGCCGGCGGAGGAGATGCCGATGGCATCCACGCGGGGCATCTTGGACGCCGCAGAGCGGAACGCCTCAACGATGCCTTGATAGTGATAGTTGGGATCCTCGTTGGTCTTGGGGAACCACACGACCTCCTCGGAATATACGGAAACACCGTCGATCACCGCGGAGACCTTGCGGTCGCTTCCGCCGGCGTCAAAGCCGATGCGGCAGCCGTCCAGATTGCGGCCGACCGACTGCGCGGTGGATTTCTCCGCCGGAACTTCGGTCAGGGGCAGGGAGATGACCTCAAACGGATGCTCGTACACGCGCGCCATAAAGGTGCTGTCGAACTCACGCGAGCCGCCCTTGCTGTACGCGGTAGCGATGGTCTGCGCGATGGTCTCGTCGCCGCAGATCATGACTTTGTAGCCGCCGTAGGCCCACAGCAGCATCTTAACGGTGCGGTCAACATACAGCGCGTCCACCTTCTGCATCTCGGGCGTACCGTGGATGCGGAAGCGGCGAACCGCCGTTTGACCCTGGTTGCGCTCGACAGCGACAGCGATCTCCTTGCCGTTTGCCGCCGATTTCTCATAATCGCGGCAGAAAGCGGCCATCGGGATGAAGCCGGGATCCAGTGCGGGCAAATTTTTTACGGAAACTTCCAGTCCATGTACGTTCATTCTACAAAAGACACCCTTTCCTGTATGGTATAGTTTAACTATAACAATTTCGTCCTGCAAAACAAAGACATTTTTGGGTATAAAATTTTCAGTTTCCGGTATTTTTTATCATTGCGAAAGTGCGCAGGGCATATAGATGTGTCAGGAAAACCATAGTCGAAAGGAATGACTGTTCAAATGTGTGATTTTTATCCGGAGGGTATGCTGCTCGGGACTGCTGCCAATCGGCGGCGAACGGAATCGGCGGCGGCGCTTGCTGAGTCGTCGATCGCCGAGGAGGTCGTGGAGGCACGGGCGGTGTTGTGCGACAACGACCACAATCTGTATGTGGAGCTGCCGTGTATGTCGGGGATCATCCCGCGTGAGGAGGGAGCGCTCGGTATCGCGGAGGGAACGACGCGGGATATCGCGCTGATCTCCCGCGTGAGCAAGCCGGTCAGCTTTATCGTGACCGGTTTTGAGTACACTCCCGATGGGGAGCGACGCGCCGTTTGCTCGCGCCGCGCGGCACAGCAAAAATGCCGCGACGAGTATCTGGCACATTGCCGTCCGGGTGACGTGATCGCCGCCCGCGTCACACGGCTGGAAAGCTTCGGTGCGTTTTGCGATATCGGTTGCGGTATTCCGGCGCTGCTGCCCATTGCCAGCATCTCGGTCAGCCGCATCTCACACCCCGCCGATCGGCTGTTTGTGGGGATGGATATTCATTGCGTCATCAGCTCGGTGGAGGGTAGCCGCATCTGCCTGTCGCAGCGGGAGCTGCTCGGCACATGGGAGGAAAACGCCGCGCTGTTTGCGCAGGGCGAGACGGTCGCCGGTATCGTTCGGTCGGTGGAGGATTACGGCGTGTTCATTGAGCTCACGCCCAATCTCGCCGGCTTGGCAGAGCCGCGTGAGGGGGTGCGCGTCGGGCAGTATGCCGGCGTGTATATCAAAAACATTCTGGCGGAAAAGATGAAGCTGAAGTTGGTGCTGATCGATTCGCAGGATTCGGTGGAACTGCCGCCGCCCTTGCGGTATTTCATTACCGAGGGGCATATCGACCGCTGGCAATATTCACCGAGCAGCTGCCGCAAGGTCATTGAAACGGTGTTTACCGGCTGACATAAGAAAGCATCCCGCCGAGTGGCGGGATGCTTCATGCTTTTTATCGGCGGCGCGGCTTTGCCTTGAGCTTGCCACGGGTCGGTTTTGGCGCGGGCTGCCTGCCGGCAGGGGCGGGGACAAGACAATGCTTGCCGTTTCCGATGAGATCGGTACGTCCGGCGCGGCGCAGCGCGTCCAGTACCATCTGGCGGTTCTCCGGACGGAAATACTGCAAGAGCGCGCGCTGCTGTGCCTTTTCCTGCGGGGTGCGCGGTACGTAGACCGGCTCCATGGTGTTGGGGTCCAATCCGGTGTAGAACATGCAGGTGGACACCGTGCCGGGGGTAGGATAGAAGTCCTGCACTTGCTCGGGATGCAGCTTTTCGCGTTTTAAGAACAGCGCCAGCTCGATGGCGTCCGCCAACGTGCTGCCGGGATGGGAGGACATCAGATAGGGGACGAGGAACTGTTGCTTGCCGGCGGCGCGGGTCAGCTCGTAAAAGCGTTTCTTGAAGCGCTCGTACACCGCGATGGAGGGCTTGCCCATCCGCTTTAACACCGCGTCGGAGCAATGCTCCGGTGCGACCTTCAGCTGACCGCTGACGTGGTGCTCCACCAGCTCGCGGAAGAAGGTCTCGTCCTTGTCGTACACCAGATAATCAAACCGGATTCCGGAACGGATAAATACCTTTTTCACCTTGGGAAGCGCCCGAAGCTTGCGCAGCAGAGCCAGATAGTCGCTGTGATCCACCTTGACAGCGGGGCATTTGTCGGGAGCCAGACACTTGCGGTCGGCACAGACGCCCTTTGTCAGCTGTTTTTCGCAGGAGGGAAAGCGGAAGTTGGCGGTTGGGCCGCCGACGTCGTGAATGTAGCCCTTGAAATCCGGCATCGCGGTGATGAGCTTGGCTTCCGCAACGACAGATTCGTGGCTGCGGCTGGCGATGCACCGCCCTTGGTGATAGGCGAGAGAACAGAAATTACACGCGCCGATGCAGCCGCGGTTGTGGATGATGGAGAACTTGACTTCCTCAATGCCCGGCACGCCGCCGAGCGCCTCGTAGGAGGGGTGATAGCCGCGCATAAAGGGGAGCGCGTATACCGCATCCATCTCCTCAGTGGAGAGCGGTGCGTGCGGTGGGTTCTGGATGACGATACGGTCGCCGTGACGTTGGATGACCACCTTGCCGCGCACGGCGTCGTGTTCCTGCTGCTGAATGCGGCAGGAGTCGGCATACAGGCGCTTTCCTTGCTCGGTGGGGGCGCTGACGGCCTCGTAGCTCGGGCATTCCTTGACCGGGCCAGGTCGGTAATCGGTGGTGCGCACCGCGTAGCAGGTGCCGCGAATGTCGGTGAGCGTGCGGACATCGGCACCGTCACGCAGACGGTCGGCGATCTCTACGATGTGTTTTTCGCCCATACCGTACATCAGCAGATCCGCTTGTGCGTCCAGCAGGATGGAGGGACGCACGCGGTCGTCCCAATAATCGTAGTGTGCAAATCGGCGCAGCGACGCTTCGACACCGCCGATAGCGATCGGCAGATCAGGAAAGAGGCGACGCACGGCCTTAGCGTAGACGATCGTGGCGCGATCGGGACGTGCACCGGCGCGACCGCCGGGGGTGTAAGCGTCCTCGCTGCGGCGCTTTTTGGCGGCGGTGTAATGTGCTACCATCGAGTCGATGTTGCCGCCGTTGACGAAAAAGCCGTACCGCGGGCGGCCGAAGCGCTGATAATCCGCGTCAGAGCGCGGCTGCGGCAGGATGCAGATGTTGTAGCCCGCGTTCTCCAGCACGCGCGACACGATGGCCGTGCCGAAGGAGGGATGATCCACGTACGCGTCACCGGTCACGATGACAAAATCCGGACGCTCCCAGCCGCGTTCCAGCATTTCTTGTTTGGTTATCGGTAAAAACGGCATAGCAGCGTCCTCCTTTTTAGAAAGCTTAGTTTGAAAAAAGCCACATTTGTCTGCCCGACAAATGTGGCCTTTATTTGTGGCCCGCCCGGAGGGATTCGAACCCCCGGCCTTTGGAATCGGAATCCACTGCGATATCCAGCTTCGCCACGGGCGGATATGAACCTTAGTTATTTTACACTCTTTTCCGGTATTTTGCAATACCCAAATCGTAAAAAACTTGGATTATTCCGTGGCGAAGGGCGTATGATCTCAGGATAAGCGTTATTTTCTGCACAACTCGACAAAAAGCTTGAGCAGCGGAATCCGGATCGTTTTTGTGTGCAATAAGAACGACAGGCTTCATAAACGTACACTCCCGACGGTGATTTTCGACTTTATCATCCTTCCGAACTGAAAGGGTTGTCAAGAAGATTTCGAAATATCTGCTTCCGGTCTTGCTATTTCTTACCTGTTTTTGATATAATTATCATATAAGCCAAAAGGAGGAATTGCCGTGGTCGAAAGAGTGCTGAGCCGTATGGTGGAGATCGATCCCTATCTGGAACCGTTTGAAAGCGATATTTTGCTGCGCTGCAGGCTGTTTGCCGAAAAGAAGGCAGAGCTTGTCGGTGACGGCAGTCTTTTGGATTTTGCGAACGGTCATCAGTATTTCGGCATTCACCGCACCGACACCGGCTGGGTCTACCGCGAGTGGGCACCGGCGGCAGAGGCAATGTATTTCACCGGTGATTTCAACGGCTGGAATACTGAAAGCTGTCCGATGACCAAGCTGGAAAACGGCGTGTTTGAGGTACATATTTCCGGTAAGAATACGCTGCGCCGCGGGCAGAAGGTGCAGGCGATCGTCATTCATAACGGACAGCTGCTGCGCCGCGTGCCGTTGTACGCCACCCGCGTGATCCAGGACCCCGAGACCTACTGGTGGTGCGCCGAAGTGGAGGATACAGCGACGGTCTTTCCGTGGACGGACACGGACTTTGTGCCGGCGGCTACTCCGCGCATTTACGAATGTCACATCGGCATGGCGCAGGAGGAGGGCAAGGTCGGCAGCTACGAGGAGTTTCGCAAGAACGTGCTGCCGCGTATCAAAAAGCTGGGGTACAATACCATTCAGATCATGGCGATCATGGAGCATCCCTACTACGGCTCGTTCGGCTATCAGGTGTCCAATTTTTTTGCCGCTTCCTCGCGTTACGGCGACAGCCGCGAGCTGAAAAAACTCATTAATGCCGCCCACCGCTCCGGCATCGCTGTGCTGCTGGACGTGGTGCATTCTCACGCCGTCAAGAACACCAACGAGGGTCTCAACGAATTTGACGGTACGGTGTACCAGTTCTTCCATGAGGGCGCGCGCGGCGATCACAGCGCGTGGGGGACTAAGCTGTTCAACTATGGCAAAAACGAGGTGCTGCATTTCCTGCTTTCCAACCTGAAATACTGGATGGAGACGTTCCATTTTGACGGCTTCCGCTTTGACGGCGTGACCTCGATGATCTATCACGATCACGGTTTGGGCAGCGCGTTTACCGATTACGGTATGTATTTCTCAATGAACACCGACACCGAGGCGATCACGTATTTGCAGCTCGCCAACGAGCTGATCCATGAGCTCGACCCGCACGCGATCACCGTTGCGGAGGATATGTCGGGTATGCCGGGGATGTGCTTGCCGGTGGCGGACGGCGGTATCGGCTTCGATTATCGTCTGTCGATGGGCGTGCCGGATCTGTGGATCAAGCTGCTTAAGGAGTATACCGACGAAGCGTGGGATATGGGCAAGCTCTGGTATGAGCTGACCACGCGCCGTCCGAGTGAAAAGAGCATCGGCTACTGTGAGTCGCACGATCAGGCGCTGGTGGGGGATAAGACCATTATGTTCCGCCTGTGCGACGCCGCTATGTATACGCATATGAGCCGGCTGACCCAAAGCCCTATCATCGATCGCGGTGTAGCGCTGCACAAGATGATCCGCCTCATTACCGCGACACTGGCGGGTGAGGGCTACCTCAACTTTATGGGCAACGAATTCGGTCATCCCGAATGGATCGATTTCCCGCGGGAGGGCAACGGCTGGAGTTACCATTACTGTCGGCGACAGTGGAGTCTGGTGGACGATCCGTTGCTGCGCTACGGTGATCTCAACGTGTTTGACAAGGCGATGATCGCCCTGCTCGGGGATGTGGAAATGACACAGCCGCCGGTCAACCGTTGGACGCATCAGGAGGATAAGATCCTGATGTATACCAAGGGCGATCTGGTATTTCTCTTTAACTTCCATCCGACGCGTTCGTTTGAAGGCTATTTCGTGCCGGTCGGCGCGGCGGGGAAATACAAGGTGGTGCTGTCCACCGACGAGGAGCGCTTCGGCGGTTTCGGGCGGGTGGATACCAAGCGGCAATACCGCACGATGACCACGCCCGCGGGGTGGGTCGGTTTCCCGTGCTATCTGCCGTGTCGGAGCGCCATCGTGCTGAAGCGGGTCCAAAAATAAACAAAGAAAAAGCAGGGCGGAAGCTGAAGCTGAAGCCCTGCTTTTTTGTTGCGTTCTTCGGTTGAGCGATGTTCGTATCACATAAAAAACGGATAACGGCTTATTCCGCCGCTTTTGTGGTGATGGTGACGCCGACGATGATCGGCTGGTCGTCGTAGGCAATAGAGCCGTTATCATCCGTAGGTTCGGCGGCTTGGCAGACGGCATCCACGATATCCATACCCTCGGTCACGTAGCCGAACACTGCGTAATCGCCGTCCAGATGGGTGCTTTCCTCCTGCACGATGAAAAACTGCGAGCTGGCACTGTTGGGATCGTTGGTACGGGCCATCGAGATCGCACCGCGGGTGTGCAGCAGATCGTTTTTCACACCGTTGGAGGTGAATTCGCCGAGGATGGTCTCCTCGTCGGAAATGACGAGCTCGCCGTGGTTGGGATCGCCGCCCTGCATCATAAAGCCCTCTATGATGCGGTGGAAGGTCAAGCCGTCATAGAAGCCCTCCTGCGCCAGGTTAACGAAGTTGGCGACCGTGATGGGAGCCGCCTCCGGCTCCAGCTTGACGGTGACGGTGCCGTAATCCTTGATCTCAATGTCAGCATAGTAATCCAGCGCGTCATCCAGATCGATCACCGGCTCGGTAATATCGGCGCCGGTCGTATTATCAGAGCTCGTCGACGTGGTGGTACCGGTCGTGGTGCCGGTCTCACCGCTTGTGCCGGTACCGTGTATGGCATCCCAGATGCCGGCCAGCATGAACATAAAGCCGACCGCCAATACGCAGGCCGTGACGGCGATGATGACCTTGCGCAGCACGCGCTTGGTACGCTGAGCCTCCAGCGGGCGGGCAACGCTGTCGATGCCCGCGGCGACCGCGGCATCCACGGATTCGGGTGCGGTGGTGCTTTCCTGCAGAGCGAGGAAATACTCTGCGACGGCATCAACCGAGCAGGTATCGTCTTTCTTGTTAGCGCGCAGAATGCGGCGGATATTTTCCGTCTCCGCCTCCAAGGCGATGGTCAGCGTTTTGGCATCCAGCTTCAGCGCGAGGGACATTTCCTCATTCGGGCAACGGATCACGTTGTGCAGCACAAAAATGAGGCGCTGCAGATCGCTGAACTTGGACAGCACGAATTCCTCGATGTGCGCGGTGTCACGCGGGGCGACGAGATCGCCGACGATCATAAAATCACGGTTTTGGGGCAGACGATACGCCTTGGCATTCTTTTTCGTGATGGTGCGGCGGCAGTAGGCGACGGTGAGGCTCAGTACCAGTGCCCGAAAATCGGCCTTGGTGCGGAGTCCGGCATCCTGCGCGCCAAGCCAAGCGTCCTTGAATACCGCGACGACGGCGTTTTCCGCCAAGCGGGCATCGCCAAGCAGCAGTTTGGCGACGTAAAACACGAGATCCCGTTCTGCCCGATAGAGAGCGTTCATGGCATTGCGTTTTCCTGCAGCAGCTTGTTGTACAAGGGAGTCAGCCATACTATGTCCAACCTTTCTGTGGTGTTTTGAATGCTGTGTTCAAGGATACGGCACGTAGCTTAAATAAACTCAAAAATCGGGAGGTTTTGTCTGCAGGTGGTATTTTGCATAGCAAGATATCATTGCTTGACATTGAACCGCCCGATAAAACGGTGGTATACTGCCGATATAATGATAGCAGAAACTCCGGAAAAGTCAAGGGACGCGGGGGAGGCGTCACTGAGATTCCGGCTCGACGCGCTCAAGATCAAAAAGCTCATTTGCGCCGTCTGCGAAAGCGGTAAGGCCGGTAAAAGGGTGACACACTGATAAACAAAACAAACGGCGGTGACAGAACAGTCACCGCCGTTTTTGACGTGCATACCCTGGAAACAGGGGGTGAGAGGATGCGAGAGATACCGTACGACCGCGAGGCGGCGGTCGCGTATGCCCGCCGTTTCGCATTGGGGCGCAACCCGAGGTACTACGATTTTGAGAATATCGGAGGCGATTGCACCAATTTTGCCTCCCAGTGTCTGTATGCCGGATCGGGTGTGATGAACGAGACACCGATCACCGGATGGTATTACCGTTCGGTGTCCGATCGCGCCGCGGCGTGGACGGGGGTGGCGTATCTGTACAATTTTTTGGTGGGTAACCGATCGGTCGGCCCGTACGCCCGCGTGGTGTCACCACGCGACGCGATGCCGGGGGATATCGTGCAGCTCGGCACGCGGGATGGTCACTTTTATCATTCGCCGGTCATTACGGCGACGTGGCCGACGCTCTTGGTGGCGGCACACACCGATGATGCGCTTGACCGACCGCTTTCTTCGTACATCTACGAGGTCGCGCGTTTTTTGCATATCGACGGCGTGCGTACCTTTTAAGTACCAATTGAGAGACAACTTAACCGTTCCAGAATTGCTGCAGGGCGGCGACGTAGCCGTCCTGATCGACCGGATACGCGAGACCGTGACCCGCGCCGGGGATAATGACAAGTTGCTTTTTTGCGGTGCAGGCGGCGTGGTTTTGCACACTCATCTCGCAGGGGACGTAATCGTCGGTGTCGCCGTGGAAAAAGATGATCGGTACGCGGCAGCGCTTCATGGCCTCCAGTGGGGAGGTCTCATCGGGGTCAAAGCGTCCGTACAGCCGCGCGCCCAGACGGATGAGAGGGTACAGCAGGTCGGCGGGCAGCTTCATATCCCGAACGACCTTTTTGATGATCTCCCGTGCGGAGGTGTAGCCGCAATCCGCCAGGATGCCCACCACGTTCTCCGGAAGGTCGTGTCCTGCCGCGGTCAGTACCGTGGCTGCACCCATCGAGATGCCGGTGAGGTAGATCTTAGTGTCGCTGCCGAAGGTCTTGAGAATATAGTCGATCCACGACAGACAGTCCCGACTTTCCCAAACGCCAAAGGTGATGACGTGACCGTCGCTGGTCCCGCTGGCGCGCTGATCGACGGTCAGGACGTTGTGCCCCAGCGCGTAGGAGCGCTGCATACCGCCGCACAGATCGCGCTCGGCAGTGCCGCGGTAGCCGTGGAGCATCAGCTCAATGGGAGCGCCGGGGGCGTATTCGTAATACGTACCGCGCAAGGTCAGGCCGTCAAACGAGGTGATGCTGACTCTCTTGTGCGGCGTGGCGCGCATCTCCTTCATCCACACCACCATTTGGTCGCGGTGCGGCTCATAGATCTCGCCGGGCGGGATGGGAAATTCGTCCGCTCCCACCGGCTTCCGCCTGGGGGAGTAGAACGCCATCATAAAACAAATAAAGGCGGCTAACAGTACCAAAACGGCCAGCGCCGCCAGCGTGCCGAGCACGGCCCAGACAACAGGCATACGATCATCTCCGTAGGGGTTGATGGTACCATTATACCATGCCATTTCCTGCCGTCAAACAGAAATCCTTGCTTTTTCGACAAATATCGGTTAGAATGTAGCAGAGGAGTGAAAGGGGAAATGGTATGGATGTAAATTATAAAAATAAAAAACGTTATAAGACCGCCAAATATCCAATCCGGCAGCCGCTCATCATCGTGTGGCTCATCTGGCTGCTGTCCAAGATCATGCTGATCGGTAAAAAGTACAAGGTAGAGAAGATCAATATGGAGGGACTCAAGCCTCCGTATATGCTTCTCAGCAATCACATGTATTTTATCGACTTTGAGATCGCGGCGATGGCGACCTACCCGCACCGCGTCAACAACGTCGTCAGCATTGACGGCTATTATCGCCGTCCCTTCCTATTGGAACTGGTCGGTGCCATCTGTACGCGCAAGTTCACGATGGACTTGCACCTCATCAAATCCATCAACCGCGTTCTCAAGCGCGGCGATATTTTGTCGATGTATCCGGAGGCGCGGTATTCGCCCTGCGGTACGCTGTCCTACCTGCCGGAATCGCTCGGCAAGCTCATTCGTATGAATAAGGTGCCGGTCGTGGCGGTCGTGCACCACGGTAACTACCTGCATTCGCCGTTTTGGAATTTCCGCCGCAAGCGTAAGGTGCCGATGCATACCACGGTGACCCAGATCCTGACGGCCGAGCAGGTGCAGAGCATGTCGGTGGACGAGATCAACGCGGCTGTCAAGGCGGCGCTGACCTACGACGAATATCAGTATCAAAAGGACAACGGCATTCTCATCACCGAGCCGTTCCGCGCCGAGGGTCTGCACAAGGTGCTGTACCAGTGTCCTCATTGCAAGACTGAGTCCAAGATGGCGTCCGCGGGGACGCAGCTGTATTGCCGTGAGTGCGGCAAGCGCTGGAACCTCAACGAGGACGGTACGCTGACCGCGCTTTCGGGCGAGACGGAGTTCTCCCGCGTTCCGGATTGGTTCGAATGGGAGCGTGAGCAGGTGCGTCTGCAGATCCAAAACGGTACGTACGTTTTCGAGGACGACGTGGACGTGTATTCGTTGCCCCGCTGCTGGAAGTTTGAAAAATTGGGCTCCGGCCGCCTGAAGCACGATCCGGAAAACGGCTTTGTACTGGACGGCTTCTACAACGGCAGCCCCTATCACATTCAGCGCACTCCCGCCGAGACCAACAGCCTGCACATTGAGTACGACTATTGCTATATCAAGCCGTACGATTGCGTGGATATTTCCACGGAGAACGATTCGTTCTACTGCTATCCCACCAAGGAAAACGTGGTGACCAAGCTCGCGTTTGCGACTGAGATCCTGTATCAGCGGACGCAGGAGAGCAAAGCGGCGAAAAAGTCAAGATCGTAACGACCGGCGGCACCGATGAAAGCATCGGTGCTGCTTGCTGTGGAAGCGGCGAGTGTTTCTTGACGCGGTTGTCGAAATATGGTATACTTATCGCGGAAATCGCATAGATATGCGAAATAGAAAGGGGATCTGTATTATGTGGTGGGCGATCATCGGCATTGTGCTACTGGCTTTGATCATTTTTCCCAACATCCGTATTGTACCGCAGGCCAAGGAATTTGTTATTGAGTTTCTCGGCAAGTATAAGACGACGTGGGAAGCAGGCATTCATTTCAAGATCCCGCTGTTGGAGCGTATCGCCAAGCGCATCACGCTGAAGGAGCAGGTGATGGATTCTCCGCCGCAGCCGGTCATCACCAAGGATAACGTCACGATGCAGATCGACACGGTGGTGTATTTCCGCATCTACGATGCCAAGTTGTATGCCTACGGCGCAGTTAACCCGATCGCCGCTCTGGAAAACCTCACCGCCACCACGCTGCGTAACATTGTGGGTGAGTTGGAGTTGGATGGCACGCTGACCTCGCGCGATACCATTAACGAAAAAATGACGGCCATTCTGGATGAGGCCACCGATCAGTGGGGTATCAAGGTCAGCCGCGTGGAGCTGAAGAACATCATTCCGCCCACCGAGATCCAGAATGCGATGGAAAAGCAGATGAAGGCCGAGCGTGACCGCCGCGAAACGCTGCTGCAGGCCGAGGGTCACAAGGCGGCCGCCATTACGCGCGCCGAGGGTGACAAGCAGGCCATGATCCTCGCCGCCGAGGGTGAGCGCGATGCGCGCATTGCCCGTGCCGAGGGTGAGGCGCGTGCTATCTACCTGTCCAAGAAGGCAGAGGCCGACGGTCTGCGCGCCTTGAAGGAGGCCGGTGCGGATGCCGCGGTGCTGGAGTTGAAAAAGTACGAGGCCCTGGTTCGTCTGGCAGACGGCAAGGCGGCCAAGATCATCATTCCCACCGACGCGGTCAACGCGACCAAGGCAAACGTGCTGTTTTCCGAAACGACGGGACTCGGTGACGTGACCGAGGAAGCGCCCGAAGCGCCGGCTCCGGTGAAGAACGACCCCTGCTGCGACGAATAAACGTGACAAGCGACCTGCTGCTCGGCAGGTCGCTTTTGCGTTTTTGGGCTATTTTTCTTGCTATCACGGGGAGGGCGTGGTACAATATCACCTCCGCTTCAGTTCGGCTGGCACGGTGAGATTGCCAGCATTTGTGGGTTGAATCGGCCCTCTTTCTATGGTGTAATGGGGTAGAAAGGAAGGGATGACACGATGAAGAAGATCGTAGTGATCGGTCTGATCCTGTCCGTGCTTGCCACCGGCTGCACGATGACACCGCCGACCGACAGTTCGCCGACGACAACGAGCACCGCGCCGTCCGGCACGACCGTGACGAGCGAGAGCACTGTCAGTACAACCGCAACAACAACCGATGAGACGGCATATACCGCATTCACAACGGAGACGGTGACCGAGCCATCCTCATCTGCTGCACCGACGACTGTCACGTCTACACGGCGCAGCAGCACTGCGACGACCACTAAGCGCGTTACCACAACAACGCGCACCACCGCACAGCCTACCAACGAGACTACGGTACGTAAAACAACCACCACGCGCACCACGACAACGGCGAAGCCTACCACCACGACCGCGACAAACACCGGCGGCGCGGTGGCGGAATACAATCGCCGTGTGTTGGAACTGGTCAATGAGGAGCGTGCCGCCGAGGGGCTGGCACCGCTCAGTTACCGCAGTGATCTGCAGCCGTATGCAGACATCCGTGCGGAGGAAATCATTAAGTCGTTTTCTCATACCCGTCCCAACGGCACCTCCTGCTTTACGGTGCTGACCGATGCCGGCGTGCATTATCGCGGCTTGGGCGAGAATATCGCCTACGGTTACCGCACACCGGAGGATGTGGTGGAGGGGTGGATGAATTCCTCGGGTCACCGTGCCAATATTCTCGGGGATTTCAACGGCCTGGTGGTCGGGTTCAACGATTACCATTGGGTACAGTTGTTTATCAAGGCCTGAAAAATGTCGATCTTATCTTGACTTTACGGTGCGCTCCCATCAACGGTTATTACCACACCCAACGGCGTATCGTGGAGGATAATGTTCTGTATTGGGAAGAGGTCGCCGACAAGTATTCGGGTGTTCCTCGGTGGAATTCAAGCTGGACGCATAACAAAACGCCCCGGTCGTATGACCGGGGCGTTGCTTATGGCTTGGGATCAGGCCTTTTTCTTGGAGGATTTCTTGGAGGCCTTCTTGGCTTCGCTGCGCTCCACCCACAGTGCCCACATGGGGGTGCAGAGGAAAACGGTGGAATAGAAGCCGGAGAGAACACCGATGGTCATCGGCAACGCAAAGCTGACAACGTCGGACAGCGAGAAGATCATGGCGACCACCGTGATCGTCGCGCAGGCGATGAAGGTGCAGATGCTGGTGTTCAGCGTACGAGAGAAGGTCTGACGGAGGCTGACATTGACGATCTCGTCGATGGGGGTGGCCTTGTCCATCTTTCGGCGGTTCTCACGGATGCGGTCGTAGATAACGATGGTATCGTTCAGTGAGTAACCGAGGATGGTCAGCACCACCGCGACGAAGTTGTCGTTCAGCGGGATGCGGAAGATCACGAAGGTGAAATACGCGACGAGTACGTCATGCAGCAGTGCCAGCAGTGCCATCACACCGGCGGAGATACCGCCGATGCGGCGGAAACGCAGGCCGATATAAATGACCAGGAACAGCGAGGCCAGCACGATCGCCGCCAGACACTTCAGGAAGAAGGTGCGGCCGTAAGACGCCTGCAGCGAGTTAACGTTGATGCTGGTGATCTTGTTGTTGGGATACTGCTTGCTCAGTGCGGTCTGGAACGCGGACTGCTCCTCCAGAGACATATCCTCGGTCAGCGTGACGGAGACAACCTTAATACCGGCTTCGGTGGTGACGTCCACCTCCGCTTCGGGCAGCTTCTCGTCCACAAAAGCGACGACGGCGTTCTTATCCAGATTCCCCTCGTAGCTGTACTTCAGCATCGTACCGCCTTTGAAATCAATATCCAGCTCCACACCCAGAATAAGGTTAACGATGATGCCCACAAGCATGATCGCTGCAGAGATGATGCAGAACAGCTTGCGCTTGGCGGTGAAATTGAAATTACTCATGGCGCTTACCTCCCAACAACCAGGGCTTACGCAGGAACTTGAGGCGGGTGACGGATTTGAGCATCAGCCGCGATAAGGTCACGCCCATGATGAAGTTAAAGATGATACCGACCAGCAGGGTGTAACCGAAGGCGTACACCGCACCACTGGTGGAGACGGGGAACATGAACAGGAACGGCTTGAGCAGCTTGGCAAAGATGCTTTCTGCCGGACCGAACACACCCATCAAAACGACGGAAACGATCAGAACCGTGATGTTACCGTCAAAGATCGCGGAGAAGGACTCCTTACAGCCGTTCTGCACCGCACTGTCGATGGTGCGGCCGGCGCGGATCTGTTCCTTGATACGCTCGGCGGTGATGATGTTGGCATCCACACCCATACCAATGGAGAGGATCATACCGGCAATACCGGGCAGCGTCAGCGTGAAGCTGTCGATAAAGGTGAAGTAACCGGAAACGGCGGCGATCGAGCCGGCGACCTGACCGATCAGGGCGATGACGGCAACGAAGCCGGAGAGACGGTAGTACACCAGCATAAAGATCGCGATCAGAGCAAACGCGATGATACCGGCAATGACCATCAGCTCCAGCGCACGCTCACCCATGGTGGCGGTGACGGTGTTGTAGTTGTTGGCCTCGATGCTGAACGGCAGCGTACCGGCGTTGATGAGGTTGGCCAGCTCGGAAGCGGCGGCGTAGTCCTCACCGTAGGCACCGGAGATCACGGCGTCGCCGCCGGTGATGTGGCTCTCAACGATGGGGTTAGAGAGACAATCGAAATGCAGGTGCGACTCGTCATCCTTTTTGTCGGTAGAGGTGGTGGTACCCGACTTCTTATCTGCGGCGAGCTCCTCCTCGGTCTTGTCACGGACAAGCCAGATGGAGATGGTGTAAGTATCTGCCTTGGTGAGGTTTTTGTTATACTGCGTTTTGGTGGCCGCGCTGAACAGCTTGGCACCCTCATCCGTCAGCTTCAGGTTGACGACCGCCTCCGGCGTGGATTGGGTGTTGTCCCAACCGGCGGTGGCGGATTCCACCATATCACCGGTGAAGACCAGCTGATCCTTGGAAGGAGGCGTGGTGGGGAGACCGGTGGACTCCACCTCGTCATAATAGAAGCGCAGCTGACCCAACTGACCCAGCTCACTGATGGTGGCTTTGGCGTCGAAGGTGGTATCGCCGGCCGCCCATGGGAAGCGGACGATGACCTGATCGTTGTCATAGTCGGCGTAGGCTTCATAGTCGGTAATGTTTTTGCCAAGCATACGAAGTACTATGACTTCCTTCATGGCATCGACCTCGGCCTTGCTGGCATCGATCGAATCATCGGCCGGGGCGAAAGTGGCTTCCACGCCGCCGCTGATGTCGATACCGGTACGAATGCCTGAGGCTCCTCGGATCACCGTGTCGGCTCGGTCACCGTAGTGCGAATACACGCCGAAGATGGCGGTATACGATAGGGCGAGAATGAGCACAGCCACGATGAAGAATACGGGTTTCGGTGTTCGCTTCATCGGTCAATCCTCCAGTGTTAGATATAAATATCCAGATAAAATTTATTATAGGGGATTTTGTCCAAAAAGTCAATCAAAACTATCCAAACAATGTAGGAATATAGAAAAACAGCTGCGATGGCTCGCAGCGGTTTGCTTTGTTAGAATTATTACGCCAGCAGCTTTTCCAGTGCGGCGATCTCGGCACAGATGCAGAACAGATCCATGGCGGTCTGCAGCTCGCCAAGCGAGGGATAGGAAGGAGCGATGCGCAGGGTGGAATCCTTGGGATCGTTGCGGTAGGGGTAGGTCGCACCGGCAGGGGTCAGCACCACACCGGCCTCCTTGAGCAGGCGCACCGTTTCGGTGGCCGTACCCTCGAACAGATCCACGCTGACGAAATAGCCGCCGTTCGGTTTGTGCCAGCGGGCGATTCCCTTGTCTGCCAGACGGGCATCCAGTGTGTTCAGTACCGTGTCGAACTTGGGGCGCAGCACCGCGGCGTGAAGCTTCATATGCTCGCGCACACCGTCGGCATTTTTGAAATAGCGTGCGTGGCGCAGCATATTGATCTTGTCGTGACCGATGGTCTGGACGGTCATACGCGCCTTGATATCTGCCACGTTCGCCGGACTGGCGGCCATGGCCGCCACGCCTGCGCCGGGGAAGCTGATCTTGGAGGTGGAGGTGAACTGGATGACGAGATCCTCGTTGCCGACAGCGGCCGCTTCCTCATACAGGTTCAGCAGGGTATCCGGCGTGTCGGTCAGGTGATGCACGCAGTAGGCGTTGTCCCACATGATGCGGAAATCGGGAGCGGCGGGCTGGAGCCGTGCAAAGCGGCGCACCGTCTCGTCGGAATAGGTGATGCCGTCGGGGTTGGAGTACATCGGAACGCACCAGATGCCCTTGACGGCGGGATCCTGCGAAAGACGCTCGACCTCGTCCATATCCGGACCGGTCGCGGTCATGGCGACGGGGATCATCTTGACGCCGTAGCGCTCGGAGATGGCAAAGTGACGGTCGTAGCCGGGGACGGGGCAGAGAAACTTGATCTCGTCCTGCTGCAGCCACGGTGCGTTGCCGCACAGACCGGACACCATCGCCTGCGTGATGTAGTCAAACATCATATTGAGGCTGGAGTTGCCGCCGACGATGACCAGTTCCGTCGGCACGCCGAGAATCTCAGCAAACAGCGCCTTGGTCTCCTCAATGCCGTCGAGAATGCCGTAGTTGCGGGTGTCGGTGCCGTTTGCGGCCAGATAGCCGTCACGCACGCTGACGCAGTTCAGCACGTCCATGGAAATATCCAGCTGCTCCGGACCGGGCTTGCCACGGGACATATCCAAGGCCAGACCCTGCGCCTGATAATCGGCGTAGATCGCCTTACATTCCGCCAGACGGCGGGACAGTTCTTCCTTGCTCATAGACGGGATCAAAGACACTTCCAACGACTCCTCTCGTAAATACCTGTCTATTGTAATATATGTTGTTCCGTTTTGCAAGTTAAATTTTTATTTCTTGCAAAAAATATACTAAATTCGACGATTTGACCGAAAAAAGCCCCCATCCGATAACGGATGGGGGCGCAAAAAAAGCAAAAATCAGAATTCTGCAGAGCCGGTGGTGCGGGGGAAGGGCAGCACGTCGCGGATGTTGGCCATACCGGTGACGTACAGAATGAGACGCTCAAAGCCCAGACCGAAGCCGGCGTGCTTGGCACCGCCGTAGCGACGCAGGTCGAGGTACCACCAGTAGTCGTCACGTGCGAGACCCAGCTCGTCCATCCGCTGCTCCAGCAGGTCAAGACGCTCCTCACGCTGGCTACCGCCGATGATCTCGCCGACACCGGGGACCAGCAGATCCATTGCCGCGACGGTCTTGCCATCGTCGTTGAGGCGCATATAGAAGGCCTTGATCTCTTTCGGATAGTCGGTGACGAATACCGGCTGCTTGTAGACCTGCTCGGTGAGGTAGCGCTCGTGCTCGGTCTGCAGATCGCAGCCCCAGAACACGGGATACTCAAACTGATCCTTGTGCTGCTCCAGGATCGTGATCGCCTCGGTGTAGGTCACGTGGGCGAACTCCGAATGGACCAGTGCGTTGAGACGCTCCAGCAGGCTCTTATCGTAGAAGTCGTTGAAGAACTTCATTTCGTCCGGGCAATGCTCCAGCAGGTAGGCGACCACGTAGGTGATCATATCCTGTGCGAGCTCCATATCGTCCTTCAGGTCGGCAAAGGCGATCTCCGGTTCGATCATCCAGAACTCCGCCGCGTGGCGCGCCGTGAAGGAGCGCTCGGCGCGGAAGGTGGGGCCGAAGGTGTAGATCTTGCCGAACGCCATCGCCATACACTCACCGGCGAGCTGACCCGACACGGTCAGCGAGGTGTGCTTGCCGAAGAAGTCCTCGGAATAGTCCACCTGACCGTCCTCGGTGCGCGGGACGTTGTCAAGATCGAACGAGGTGACGTGGAACATTTCGCCCGCGCCCTCGCAGTCGCTGGAGGTGATGAGGGGGGTGTGCGCATACACGAAGCCGCGCTCCTGAAAGAAGCGGTGGATGGCGTACGCTGCGACCGAGCGCACACGGAACACCGCACTGAAGGTGTTGGTACGGGGACGCAGGTGCGCGATGGTGCGCAGGAATTCCAGCGAGTGGCGCTTTTTCTGCAGCGGGTAGTCCGCGGTGGACGCGCCCTCGATCTCCACGCAGGTGGCGTGCAGCTCGCAGGGTTGCTTGGCCTCGGGGGTGAGGATCAGCTCGCCCTTGATGACCAGTGCCGCGCCGACGTTCTGGTGGCAGACCTCGTCAAAATTCGCAAGCTTTGCCTGCTCCACGATGATCTGCAGGTTGCGCTGGCAGCTGCCGTCGTTAAGCTCGATAAACGCGAGATTCTTGGATTGGCGCAGGGTACGCACCCAGCCGCATACCGTCAGCTCGCCGGCGGCGAGCGCTTCGGCATCCGCGTAAACAGAAGCGATTTCATTACGTTTCATAGCATATCAGTTCCTTCCGTAAAACCATACAAAGGGTATTATATACTACTTCGGGGTGAAAAAGCAAGAGGGAGGAGGCAAAAAGATGCAGTTTTGGATGACAGTTCCTCTGACAAAGGGGACCGCTGTGGCGTGCTTGCCCACAGTGAAAAGGGTTTATCTGCAACAAGAGAAAAACAGCCGCCCGCAGGCGGCTGTTTTTTCAACGCGAAAATGACGGTGTTTTGCAAAAGGATACGAGGGTTCGCCTTAGGTGATCATTTATGCTTCCGGCTGCGTTTCCGGTTCGGGAGTCGGCTCGGGGATGGGTTGCGCTACGCCGTCAACGGCAAGCGCGCACAGCGTCCATTCGCCGTCTGCCTGCAGGAAGGTCATATCGTACACGACCGCGGTCTCGCCGACGGTGGGCGTGCCGTCCTCCGCCAGAGTGACCGGCATAAATTTGACGGTGCAGGTGAAGTCGCTTTCGGAATAGCGGCTGTAGTCGCTGACGGTCAGCTCCTGCAGTGACACGGTCTCGGTGGTGTAGTGGGCGGTGACCGTCTCGGCGGCCAGTTCCTCATGGAGCGAGCGCTCGTAGCCGTCGTCTGCCAGCATCAGCAGCAGGTGGCGATCCTTTTCGATGCGGATGCACTCGTTGCCGCTGAGTCCGTTGGCCTGAATATCCGGCTCGAGCAACAGACCCTCCAGCGTGTAGGTGCGGATGACCGGCAGCGTCACGTCAGTCTCAAAATCAAATACCGTGGATTGCACCTCGGTCACCGAAACGACATCCGACGGCAGCAGATCGACGTTGTTGCCGTTGATGTACAGATCGATATCCTCGGAGGCGGTAACGGTGTAGGTGGGCTGATAGATCAGCTCGGTCGTGACGTACCACGTGGTGGTGCCGTCCCCAGCGGTCTCACTGGTGACGAGCAGGGTGGACAGCTTGTCCTTGCCGTTGCTGTACAGATTGTAGCGCTGCACGGTATCGTCCGTCGTGACCTGCCCTACCACCGATAGCTTGCCGGCACCGTTGTAAAGGGCTTTGAGATACGCGATGTAGTCCTCCTTGGTGTTGAGCTCCGTCGGCTGAAAGCCGGAGGAGGCATACAGCGTTTCGTAGTCGCCTTTTTCGATCAGCTCCATATAGGCTTGCAGCGGCGGCTCGTTCACCGAGGATTCGTACCCGACGAGCAGGTTTTGGAAATACCACAGTGCCACGGCTACGGCGGCCAGAAGCAGTACGGTGAAAATGCCGAAGAAGATCGTAAAGCCGCGGCGGGGACGTGCAGTGGGCAATTCCGGCTCGGGCAGCTCCTCGGCGGGCTCGTCCGCGTCAAGCTCCGGTGGGATCTCGGCCTTGATCTCCTCCTCGGGAGAGATGACGGTCTCGGCCAGCGGGGCATCTTCCGCAAAGATGTCGGCCTCGGTCATCGGCTGTTGCTGTTCGGTCATCAGAGGGCCCTCCTTTCCGATGCGGTCATTTCACAACGAACGCAACGGGTGCGCAGCGATCCTGCGCGTCGACCGTTTCGTTCAGTAGCTTGTTTTGGTACACCAGAGCAGCGGAATCGCTGCTGTCCAGGATCGCGGCGTTGACCGCGCCGCGGTTCAGCATTTCGCGGATGCAATCCTCCAGCAGCACGCCGGGGGCGGTCTGCTTGACCCCGTCGAGCACCATCATCAGTATCGCACCGTCGGCACGCTGACCGATGACAGCGCGGGGATGGATGCCGTCGCCCAGACCGGCGATCTCCACCGCCTCACCGTTGACGATGATGGCGGCGCTGTCGGCGCAGATGGCGTTACGAATGCCCATATTGTCCGCTTCCGTCATTGCTTTTTCCACCGTCATCGGGCCGACGATCAGGCGATTGCTCCAATCGAAGGCGATGACCGAGAAGGCAGTGGCGTTGTCGGTGCTGTTGCTAAAGATGAGTTTACCGTCCTGAATAACGAAGCCGGTCGGTACGCCGCCCATACCGCTGCACATAGCAGCGATGGCTTCGGACTGTTTGGCAAAATGCTCCGCTGAAGCGCCGGTGCCGTTTTCATCAAAGGCGGAGAGGCAGGACAGCTCCATACGGGAGGGATCCCGAACGATCAGCAGCTTGCCGGTGTAGGAAGCGCCCTTGATCTCCACAAGCTCAATGGGATCGGCGTCCGGATCGGCACTTTCGATAAAGCCGAAGGTGGTGTCGGTGACGGAGCCGGCCGGCATCAGGCGGTTTTCGTTCAGGATGGCGGTGATCTGTGCATCCGACAGGAACAGCCCCGCCAGCGGTTTGAGCAGCTCGTTCTGCTGTGCCGTGGTGACGAACAGATCACGCGCGGTGGGGGACGGCCCGCGACAGATCAGCGCGAGCGCGCCGGTCAACAACAGCGCTGCCGCGAGCAGCGTTACGCCGAGTACGGCAAAAAAGCGTCCGATAAACCGAAGCACCGGATGCTCCCGCCGCATACGTTCTGAGGAATGTTTCATATACACACATCCTTTAGACGATACTGAATGCAAATAATAGATATATTTATAATAGCATGAAGCAGAGGTTCTTGTCAATCGGGATCAAATGTGATATGATAAGCGAGTGATGGAGAGGAAAGGAGGGGTCGGTATGCGGTTGCCGCCGCAGGTGCAGGAGGCAATGGAGCGGTTGTCGGACGGTGGCTTTGCGTGTCACGCGGTCGGCGGCTGTGTGCGTGACAGCCTGCTCGGTCTGACCCCTCACGATTGGGATCTCACCACAAGTGCCCTGCCGGAGCAGGTGGCGGCGCTGTTTGCTGAGTATACCGTCATTCCCACCGGTATGCAGCACGGCACCGTGACGGTGCTGATCGACGGAATGCCGCTGGAGATCACCACCTATCGGGCGGACGGTGAGTATCATGATCACCGCCGCCCCGCATCAGTGCGCTTTGTTCCCGACATTACCGAGGATCTGCGCCGGCGGGATTTCACCGTCAACGCGATGGCGTGGAACCCCGACAGCGGGCTGTGCGATCCGTTCGGCGGCGCTGCCGATATGGATGCCCGCCTGCTGCGCTGTGTGGGCGATCCTCAGGAGCGGTTCAACGAGGACGCGCTGCGTATCCTGCGGGCGCTGCGCTTTGCAGCGACGTACGGCTTTGCCATTGAGGAGCAGACTGCCGCGGCGCTGTTTCACTGTGCGCCGCTGTTGCGTACCGTGGCGGCGGAGCGGGTGCGCGCCGAGCTGGATCGGTTACTGGTAGGTGACTGTGTCGGTGCGGTGCTGCGTACGTATCACGAGGTGCTGTATCCGGTGCTTCCCGAACTGGAGGCGATGGCGGGTTTGCGGCAGTACACCCGTTATCACGATAAGGACGTGCTGATGCACACCATCGCTGCGGTGGAGGCTGCGCCGCCGACATTGCCGGTGCGGCTGGCGCTGCTGCTGCACGACGTGGGCAAGCCGCGGTGCTTTACCCGCGATGCGGACGGTGTCGGGCATTTTTACGGACACGCCGCTGTCGGCGAGGAGATCGCAGTCACGGTTATGCGACGACTGCGGTACGATCGCCGCACACAGGAAACGGTGTGCCGTTTGGTGAAGTATCACGACACACCTATCCCCGATACCGACGCGGGGGTGCGCCGCCGCCTCAATCGCTTGGGCGAAGAGGAACTGCGGCTGCTGCTCGACGTGATGGAGGGGGATTGCCGCGCCCACGCCGCGTGGGTAGTGCCGTCGCGTCTGGCGGCGCTGGACGCACTGCGCGAGCGGTTGGAACGCATCGTGGCCGAGGGACAGTGCGTGTCGCTGAAAACGCTGGCGATCGACGGGGACGATCTGTTGGCCGCCGGTGTTGCGGCAGGGCCGATGCTGGGCGAATGCCTCCGCTACGTGCTGGATGAGGTGTTGGCGGGAAAAATCCCCAACGAACACGATATCCTGCTTGCAAAAGGGCTTGATTATTTCGGTAAAAACCGATACAATAAGATGATGTAACAAGATTCGGGAGGAACACCTGTGGCGAATTATAAAAACGAGATCGAACGGCGGCGCACCTTTGCGATCATTTCGCACCCCGACGCCGGTAAAACGACCCTGACCGAAAAATTTCTGCTGTACGGCGGTGCGATCGCATCCGCCGGTATGGTCAAGGGCAAAAAATCTATGAAGCACGCGGTATCGGACTGGATGGAGATCGAAAAGCAGCGCGGCATTTCCGTGACCTCGTCGGTCCTCCAGTTTGAGTACGACGGCTACTGTGTCAATATTCTGGATACCCCAGGTCACCAGGACTTCTCCGAGGATACCTACCGCACGCTGATGGCGGCGGACTCCGCAGTGATGGTCATCGACGCCTCCAAGGGTGTGGAAAAGCAGACGGTCAAGCTGTTTAAGGTCTGCATGATGCGCGACATTCCGGTGTTTACCTTCATCAATAAGATGGACCGCGAGGCGCGCGATCCGTACGAGTTGATGGCGGATATCGAAAGCGTACTGGGCATCCAGACCTATCCCGTGAACTGGCCGATCGGCTCCGGCAAGGAGTTTAAGGGCGTGTACGAGCGGGACAACAACCGCGTGCTGTCCTTTGAATACAACGGCATCGGTCACGCGGCGGACGCTAAGGTGACCGACCTGGACGATCCCGCGCTGAAGGGGCTGTTGGGTGACGAGTTGTACCAAACGCTGATGGACGACCGCGAGCTGTTGGACGGCGCGGGCGGTGATTTCGATCTGCAGCGCGTGCGTCAGGGGAAGCTGTCGCCGGTGTTCTTCGGCTCGGCGCTGACCAACTTCGGTGTGCAGCCGTTTTTGGAGAATTTCCTGAAAATGACGACGCCGCCGCTGTCCCGCCGCTGCGCCGAGGGCGAGGTCGATCCGTTTGATGACGATTTTTCGGCCTTCGTGTTCAAGATCCAAGCGAATATGAACAAGGCTCACCGCGACCGTATCGCGTTTATGCGTATCTGCTCGGGTAAGTTTGAAAAAGGCCAGGAGGTCTACCACGTCCAAGGCGGGCGCAAGACCAAGCTGTCTCAGCCGCAGCAGATGATGGCGCAGGATCGCGAGATCGTGGAGGAGGCCTACGCCGGTGACATCATCGGCGTGTTTGATCCGGGTGTGTTCTCCATCGGTGACACGGTGTGTGCCGGTTCAAAGAAGCTGCAGTTTGAGGGTATCCCGACCTTCGCGCCGGAGCATTTTCGTCTGGTGCGGCAGAAGGATACCATGAAGCGCAAGCAATTTATCAAGGGTACTTCGCAGATCGCTCAAGAGGGTGCCATCCAGATCTTTCAGGAGCTGGGCGGCGGTATGGAAGAGGTCATCGTCGGCGTGGTGGGAACGCTGCAGTTCGACGTGTTGGAATACCGCCTGAAGAACGAGTACGGCGTGGACGTCATTATGGAGGGCCTACCGTATTCGTACATCCGTTGGATCGTGGGGGAGGATGTGGACGTCAAGGGGCTTGACCTGACCTCCGACACCCGCCGTGTGCAGGATCTGCGTGGCAATCCGCTGCTGCTCTTTACCAGCAGCTGGAACATCCAGTGGGCGCTGGATCACAACAAGGGCTTGGAATTGCAGGAGTTCAGCCGCTCCTGAGGAGACGACTATGAACATTCAGATATTCGGCCGCTCCAAATGCTTCGATACCAAAAAGGCGGAGCGGTATTTCAAGGAACGTCGCATCAACTATCAGCGGGTCGAGGTGGACAAGTACGGTATCAGCCGACGCGAGCTGGAAAGCGTTTGCGCAGCGGTGGGTGGCTTGGATGCGCTCATCGACCCCAAGGCCAAGGAGGCCGCACTTATCCGCTATCTGGCGTATGAGAATGATAAGCTGGAAAAGCTGTTGGAGACCCCGAAGGCGCTGCGCACGCCCATCGTGCGCAACGGCAAGCAGGCGACGGTGGGCTATTGCCCGGAGGTCTGGGAACAATGGCAAAACGCGTAAAGCCGATCGAGGGGATCGCCGAACCATTGGTGCGGTGGTACACCGCGCATGAACGCGCCTTTCCGTGGCGCACGCAACCGACGCCGTACCGCGTGTGGGTGTCGGAGATCATGCTGCAGCAGACGCGCATTGAAGCGGCGCTGCCGTATTTCGATCGGTTTATGGAAGCACTGCCGACACTGCGCGATCTGGCCGAAGCGCCGGAGGACGTGCTGCTCAAGCTGTGGGAGGGTCTCGGCTATTACAGCCGTGTGCGCAACCTGCAAAAGGCGGCGCAGCAGGTGGTGCGTGACTACGGCGGCGAGCTGCCGTCGTCATACGGCGAGCTTCTGGGGCTACCCGGTATCGGGGAGTATACCGCCGGCGCCATCGCCTCCATTGCGTTCGGCAAGCGTGCCGCGGCGGTGGACGGCAACGTGCTGCGCGTGATGGCACGGCTGACAGACGACGACCGTGACGTGATGCAGACCAAGCCGCGCCGCGAGCTGTCGGCGCTTGTGAACCGTCTCGTACCGGAGGAGGCACCGGGCGAGTTTAATCAGGGCTTGATGGAGCTGGGAGAGACGGTGTGTCTGCCCAATGCAATGCCGAAATGCAGCGAATGTCCGCTGCGTGACTACTGTGCCGTTGCCGGCGAGGAACGCGCCCGCGACCTGCCGACCCGCGCCGCGCCGAAGCCGCGCCGCGTGGAGCAGCGTACGGTGCTGACCGTTATCAGTGAGGGATCGCCCCGCCGCGTGCTGCTGCATCGGCGGGAGGCGCGCGGTCTGCTCGGCGGGATGTGGGAGCTGCCCAATTTCCTGACCGACAGTGCCGATACGGTTTCGGGTCTGTCCGACGCGGTGATCGATACTGCGCCGCTGGACGTCGGCCGCCACGTGTTTTCCCACGTGGAATGGCAGATGGAGGGACGGCTCATTTTGGCAAAGCCTTTTACGCCGGACGAGGGCTACCGCTGGGTGACGGCTGAGGAGCTGTCCGCCTACGCACTGCCCACGGCGTTTCGCACGTATACTGTCGCATTGCCCCAATTACTCACTACTGAGGAGGATGTCCAATGAAGCGGGATGACTATCTGTCTTGGGACGAATATTTTATGGGAGTGGCGCTGCTGTCGGCACAGCGCAGCAAGGATCCCGGAACGCAGGTCGGTGCCTGCATCGTGGGTCAGGATAACAAGATCCTGTCGATGGGCTACAACGGTATGCCGATCGGCTGTCCGGACGACGAGATGCCGTGGGATCGCGACGGCGCACCACTGGATACCAAGTATCTGTTCGTATGCCACGCCGAGCTCAACGCGATCCTCAACCACGGCCGTGCCGGTCTGAAGGGGGCGAAGGTATACACCACACTGTTTCCCTGCAACGAGTGCGCCAAGGCGATCATTCAGTCGGGTATCCGCGAGGTCATTTATTTGCAGGACAAGTATGCCGATACCGATTCGGTCATCGCTTCCAAGCGGATGTTTGATATGACCGGTGTGACGTATCGCCCGTTCAAATCCGACAAGAAATCGGTCACGCTGGAGCTGTAAGTCATGAAAACTGTGTTGATTACCGGAGCGTCGCGCGGCATCGGTGCCGCAGCGGCGCGTCTGTTTGCGGAGGCGGGCTATACCGTGGCGGTCAACTACCGCGCGGACAAGGTCGGTGCCGAGACGCTGATTAAGGAGATCACCGCTGCCGGCGGTGATGCGTTTGCGGTGTGCGCCGATGTGTCGGATGCCGATGCCGTCAACGCGATGGCTGAGACGGTGCTGTCGCGCTGCGGGCGGGTGGACGTGCTGATCCACAACGCCGGCATCGCCAAGCAGGCCTTGCTGACGGACACCGCACCGGAGGAATGGCGCCGCATGATGGGCGTGCATCTGGACGGTGCGTATCACTGCGCCCACGCGCTCATACCGTCGATGGTGAGCCATCACAGCGGCGTTATCCTGACGGTGTCGTCGATGTGGGGCGAGGTCGGCGCATCCTGCGAGGTGGCGTATTCCGCCGCCAAGGCGGGGCTTATTGGCTTTACCAAGGCGCTGGCTAAGGAACTGGGCCCGTCGGGGATCCGTGTCAACTGCGTTACCCCCGGCGTGATCGACACCGCGATGTGTGCCGCATTGGACGAGGACACACGCACGGTGCTTGCCGAGGAAACACCGCTCGGTCGGCTCGGCACACCCAACGAGGTGGCGCAGATGCTGCTGTTTTTGGCATCGGATAAGGCCGCGTTTGTCACCGGTCAGGTGGTCGGTGTCAACGGCGGGTTCGTCGTTTAATACAGGTCCATCGGAAAGAAGTGTCGCAAGGAGGGTTGACGGCCCTCCTTTATGCGTATTTTTTGATATTTTGGGCGTTTTTTTACATACTACGGATAGAAAGGAAGATGCGGTTTGAACACACGTTTGGAACGCGGTGCCGGTATTCTGCTGCCGGTCGGCAGTTTGCCGTCGAAATACGGCATCGGGTCTCTGGGCGCCGAGGCGTTTCGGTTTGTGGATTTTCTGCGGGATGCCGGACAGACGTATTGGCAGGTTCTTCCCGTCGGGCCGACCGGCTACGGTGACAGTCCGTACCAATCCTTTTCCGCTTTTGCCGGCAATCCGTATTTTATCGATCTGACGCTGCTTGCCGAGCAGGGGCTGCTGACGCGGGAGGAGCTGGCCGCTGCCGAGCTGCCGGCCGAGGAGATCCCGTACGAGCAGCTGTATTATACCCGCTTTACCACGCTGCGAAAGGCGGCGGCGCGGTTTGCAGATACGGCGGCATTTACCGCGTTTTGTGAGGCCGAGGCCGCGTGGTTGGACGACTATGCGCTGTATATGTCGGTCAAGGCACAGCACGAGGAGCACGAATGGACGCTGTGGGAAGCCCCACTCCGCGGACGCGATGTGGCGGCGCTCGCGCACTGCCGTGAGACACTCGCCGAGGATGTG
This sequence comes from Acutalibacteraceae bacterium, assembly GCA_045578625.1. Taxonomy (GTDB): domain Bacteria; phylum Bacillota; class Clostridia; order Oscillospirales; family Acutalibacteraceae; genus RGIG3009. The sequence goes on from JAZNKN010000064.1 coordinate 50,585, forward strand.
CGCTTCTGGAAATGCTGCCAATATTGGTTTTTCTGCCAGTGGGAGGCGCTGAAAGCCTACGCCAACGCGCAGGGTATCCTGCTGATCGGCGATATTCCCATCTACGTGGCGCAGGACAGCGCCGACGTGTGGGCCAACCCCGAGCTGTTTGAACTGGATGCGGACGGCTATCCCACCAGTGTGGCGGGCGTGCCGCCCGACTGCTTCTCGGAGGACGGTCAGCGGTGGGGCAATCCGCTGTACCGCTACGATCGGATGCAGGAGGATGACTTCGCCTGGTGGCGCGCACGGATGGCCGCGTGTGCGCGGCTGTACGACGTGGTCCGTATCGATCACTTCATCGGTATGGCGCGGTACTTTGCCATTCCCGCCGCATGCGAGACAGCCAAGGGCGGTGCGTGGCGCAAGGGTCCCGGGATGGCGCTCATCCAGGCGCTGGACCGTGCGCGGGGCGAGACGCGTATCATCGCGGAGGATCTCGGCGTGCTGCATCCCACGGTGCGGCGGCTGCTGAAGCGCAGCGGCTATCCCGGTATGAAGGTGCTGCTGTTCGCGTTTGAAAGCGGGCCGGATAACGAGTATCTGCCCCAGTATTACGACAAAAACTGCGTGGTATACGGCGGTACGCACGATAACGAAACGGTGGTGGGCTTCGGTCGCCGCCTGCGCGGTGAGCCGCGCCGTTTCCTGAAGCAATACCTGCACATCCGCCGTATGGCTGACCTGCCGCGGGCGCTGCTGCGCGCGGCGTACGGCAGCGTGGCGGACGTGGCGATCTTTCAGATGCAGGATATTTTGGCACTGGATGACCGTGCGCGTATGAATACGCCGTCCACTTTAGGGGGAAACTGGCAATGGCGATTGCTGCCGGAGCAGTTGACGGAAGCCTTAAGTGAGGAGCTGCGGCAGCTTGTACGACTCTATGGCAGAGAAAGGAACAGCAAGTGATGGAGCATACCTTTGAAAAGGAGATACAGACCGTCCTGCATTACGATGCACACACGACGATCGAACACGCCACGGCGAAGCAGCTGTATAACGCGGTGTCCAAGGCTGCAATGACTCGCCTGCAGGAGCAGTGGCAGAACCAACCGCGCGGAAAGCGCGCAGCGTATTTTTCCGCGGAGTTTTTGGTGGGGCGCGTGGTGGAGGCCAACCTACTCAATATGGGGCTGCTTACGGAGACACGTGAGCTGCTTGCGGAGCACGGCGTCAGCACCACGGTGTTTGAGGAGATCGAGGATGCCGCACTGGGCAACGGCGGTCTGGGACGCTTGGCGGCGTGCTTTTTGGACTCCGCCGCCACCCACGGTATTCCGTTGGACGGCTACGGCATCCGCTATCGCTACGGTCTGTTCCGTCAATCCTTTGAAAACGGCTTTCAGCGTGAGGAGGCCGACGATTGGACCGCGTTCGGCGATCCGTGGTCGGTACGCCGTGAGGATGAGCGCGTGCGCATCCGTTTTGCCGACGAAGAGGTGTGGGCGGTGCCGTATGACAGTCCGGTGATCGGCTACGGCGGTCATACTGTCAACACGCTGCGCTTGTGGCAGGCAGAGGCGCTCCATTCCTTTGATTTCACGCTGTTTAACGAGCAGAAATATGAAAAAGCGGTGCGTGCGCGGAATAAGGCGGAGCGCATTTCGGCGGTGCTGTATCCCAACGACGATACCGACGCGGGCAAAAAACTGCGCTTAAAGCAGCAGTATTTCTTCTCCTGCGCCTCGCTGCAGGACATTCTGCGCCGCTACAAGGCGCAGTACGGTGACGATCTCTCGCAGCTGCCGGAGGCGTATGCCATCCAGCTCAACGACACCCATCCCACCATTGCGATCCCCGAGCTGATCCGCTTGCTGGTGGAGGAAGAGGGGCTGCCGTTTGATACGGCGCTGGAGCTGGCGCGCCGCACCTTTGCGTATACCAACCACACCATTATGCCGGAAGCGCTGGAAAAGTGGAGCATTAAGCTGTTCCGCGCAGTGTTGCCGCAGGTGTATCGCTACGTTGTGCGGCTGCAGCAGGCGCTTAAGGCGGAACTGAAGGCCAAAGGGATCACGGACACCTCACCGTACGATATCGTCGACGGCGAGCGTATTCACATGGCGCGTATGGCGATCTTTGCGACCCATTCGACCAACGGCGTGGCGCGGCTGCACACCGAGCTGCTCAAGACCAGCGCTTTGCCGGAGTGGTATGCGCTGTATCCCGAGCGTTTTCAGAACAAGACCAACGGCATCACGCAGCGTCGGTTCTTGGCGTTGGCCAATCCCGAACTGGCGCAGCTCATTACCGATACCATCGGCAACCGCTGGCTGACCGAACTGGACGCGCTGTCGGCACTGGAGCCGTACGGCGACGATCCGGCGTTTTTGCATAAGCTGATGGACATCCGCGCCCGCAACAAGCAGCGCTTGGCGGCGTATATCCGCGAGCGTGAGGGCATCGAACTGCGGCAGGATTTCCTGCTTGACGTACAGATCAAGCGCCTGCACGAATACAAGCGGCAGCTGCTCAATGCTTTTGCGGTGCTGGACACCTATTTCGGGCTGAAGGACGGTACGATCACCAACTTTACACCGACCGCCTACCTGTTCGGCGCGAAGGCCGCGCCGGGCTATTTCCGCGCGAAGGGGATCATCAAGTTTATCAACGCCATCGCCGAGCTGATCCGGAACGATCCCGACGTGTGCGATCGGATGCAGGTGATATTTGTCTCCAATTACAACGTATCCTACGCCGAGAAGCTCGTTCCGGCGGCAGACGTGTCGGAGCAGATCTCCACCGCCGGCACGGAAGCGTCGGGTACGGGCAATATGAAGTTTATGCTCAACGGCGCGGTAACGCTCGGCACGTACGACGGCGCGAACATCGAGATCGTGGAGCAGGCGGGCGAGGAGAATAACTATATCTTCGGTGCGCGTGTGGAGGAGCTGGACGCGCTGCGGGAAACCTACGATCCCAAAGCGCTGCTCAAGGAGCAGCCGCGTCTGGCGCGCGTGGTGGAAACGCTGATCGACGGCACGTTCGACGACGGCGGTACCGGTATGTTCCGCGAACTGTATACCTCGCTGACCGAGGGTGCCAGTTGGCATAAGCCGGATCATTATTTCGTGCTGCACGACTTTGCGTCCTACTGTGAGGCACGTCTGCGTACCAACCGCGATTACCGCGACCGCGAGGCGTTTGCACGCAAGGGGCTGATGAACATTGCCCACGCCGGCAAGTTCTCCAGTGACCGCACCATCCGCGAATACGCTACGCAAATCTGGAACGTGTGATCTGCATAAATTCCAAATTCCGTTCTCATACTATAGCCGAGGGAAACCGCACCGGTTGCCCTCGGCTATTTGTATTTAGAAGAGAGGGAGACCGGATGAAATTACTCAGAAAACTCGGCGCGGTGCTGACGGCAGGCGTGATGCTACTGTCGCTGTCGGCGTGTAACCGCAACAAGATGGCGGAGGAGACCGTCAATCTCAAGGTCTGGGGCGCACAAGAGGATCAGGAGATGCTCAAGACCATGGTGGAGAACTTCAAAAAGGCCAATCCGGACGTCAACTACAATATCACCTTCGGTGTGGTGGGTGAGAAGGACACGCAGACCAAGCTGATGGAGGACCCCGATGCGGCGGCGGACGTGTTCGCCTTTCCGGACGATCAGCTCGGCGATATGGTCGGCGCCGGTGTGCTGTATGAGATCACGCTGAACAAAGAGCAGATCACGGCAGCCAACAGCGAGGGATCGGTCGCCGCGGCCACGCGAAACGGCAAACTGTACGCCTATCCGATGACGGCGGACAACGGCTATTTTCTGTACTATGACAAGAGCCTGCTGTCGGCCGACGACGTCAAGACACTGGACGGCTTGATGGATGCCGCGCAGGCTAAGGGGAAAAAGGTGCTGATGGACGTTTCCAACGGTTGGTACGTGGCGTCCTTTTTCCTGAGCGCAGGCGGTACACTGGATATCAAGAACGGCAAGCAGACCTGCGATTTTAACAACGAAAAGGGCGTCGCGGCGGGTGAAGCGGTCAAAAAATTCTGCCAGCATCCCGCGTTTATCACCGGTGAGGACGCGATCCTGACCGGCGGAATCGGCAGCACCATCGCGGCGGGCGTGTCCGGCACATGGACAGCGGAAGCCATCAAGGAAAAGCTGGGGGCGAACTACGCCGCCGTCAAGCTGCCTACCTTTACGCTGAACGGTGAGCAGGTGCAGATGAAGAGCTTTGCGGGATACAAGCTGATGGGTGTGAATACCGCCACCAAACATCCCAAGGAGGCGATGAAGCTGGCGGAGTACCTCACTAACGAGGAAAATCAGCTGATGCGCTTTGAAAAGCGCGCGATGGGACCGTCCAACACCAAGGCGGCCTCGAATGAGAAGGTCAAGGCCAACGCGGCACTGGCGGCACTGGCAGAGCAGAACAAGTACGGTGTCAGTCAGGCAAACGTGCTGAACAGCACGTGGGATCCGCTGGAGGCGTTCGGCACGGCCATGGAGACCAAGGATCACAGTAAAACGGTAAAACAGTATCTCGATATCATGGTATCGCAGATGGCGTCGTAACGGTCGGGTAAGGGGGCTGCCATGGACTACAAGGATTTTACGCAGGTTCACCCTGTCCGAACGAGGGCAGGGAGCATTCGCCGTGGCTTGCTGGCAGCCCCCCGCTCGATCGGACGGCTGCTCCGCGCGGCCGGACACAGCATCGCGAACGGGCTGCGATGGATCGCACGACAGATCGTCGGTGTGGGACGCGTCGCACGACACGGTGATTGGCGTACCCGCCTGACCTTTGCTGTGATGGGAGCAGGCTCTTTGCTGCGCGGGCAGTGGCTACGCGGGGTGCCGTACCTTGCGGTGCAGCTCGGTTATCTTGCCTATATGCTGCTGTTTGGTTGGGGATACGTGCAGAAGCTCGGCACATTGGGCACTACCACGCAGGGTAAGGTGTTTGATGAGGCGCAGGGCATCTATATCTACACACAGGGTGACAACTCGATGCAGATCCTGCTGTTCGGGGTACTGTCCGTCGTGCTGACGCTGGCGGTGGTCTACCTGTACTTTCACAGCCTGCGTGCGGCGTATCGCGCCCAACGGCGGCAGGAGACAGGTCGGCCGTTGCCGACGGCTCGGGAGGATCTGCATTCGCTTGCCGATCGGCGGTATCACGTCACGCTGCTGACCCCGCCGATACTGCTGGTGCTGACGTTTACGCTGCTGCCGCTTTTATTTATGGTGCTGATCGCGTTCACCAATTTCGATAAAACGCATCAGCCACCCGGCAATCTTTTTACGTGGGTCGGGTTGGATAACTTTGTAGGAATGCTCGGCGGCAACGCGCAGCTCGGGTATACCTTTCTTAACCTGCTCACGTGGACGCTGCTGTGGGCGGTGTTCGCCACCTTTACCAACTATCTGTTCGGCATGATCTTGGCGCTGATGATCAATAAAAAGGGAATACGCTTCAAAAAGTTCTGGCGTACCGTCTTTATCGTGACCATCGCCGTGCCGCAGTTCGTCAGCCTGATGCTGATGTCCCAGATCTTAGCCGATGAGGGCGCTCTCAACGTGGCACTGCGCGAGCTGGGCTGGATCACCCAGTCGATTCCGTTTCTGACCAACGGTACGTTGGCGAAGATCGTGGTCATCGTGGTGAATATGTGGGTGGGTATCCCATACACGATGCTCATTACCTCGGGCATCCTGATGAACATTCCGGAGGATATGTACGAAAGCGCCCGCATCGACGGCGCAGGGCCGGTGCGGATGTTTTTCCGCATCACGCTGCCGTATATGCTGTTCGTCACCACGCCGTACCTCATCACGCAGTTCGTCAATAACATCAACAATTTTAACGTCATCTATCTGCTGACGCGCGGCGGCCCGCTGACGCTCGATTACTACAAGGCCGGTAAGACCGACCTGTTGGTGACGTGGCTGTATAAGCAGACGGTGGAGGAGCAGAACTACAATCTGGCCGGTGTCATCGGTGTGATCGTGTTTCTCATCACGGCTACCTGCTCGCTGTTGGTGTACAATTCCTCCGCATCTGCCAAAAAGGAGGAGGAGTTCCAATGATGCAAAGCTACCGTGCCCGCCGCCGGTTGGTCAATGGGCTGATCTACGCGGCACTGACCGTGTTGGCGGTGGTGTGGCTGCTGCCCATCGTGTACCTCATCCTGCAATCCTTCCGCGCTGAGCTGGGCGCGTATACGCCGTATCTGCTGCCGCAGGAGTACACGCTGGATAACTACCGTGCGCTGCTGACCGACACGGCGCAATTCCCGTACCCGCGGTGGTTTCTTAATACGCTGATCGTGGCGGTGTGCAGCTGCGCGATCAGCACGGTGATGATCTTAATGATAAGCTATTGCTTCAGCCGCCTGCGGTTTCGGGCACGGCGTCCGCTGATGAATATCGGTCTCATTCTGGGAATGTTTCCGGGCTTTATGTCGATGATCGCGGTATACCACCTGCTCAAGCTGGTGGGATTGGATCAGTCGCTCGTCGCCTTGGTACTGGTGTATTCCTCCGCTTCGTGTCTGGGCTATTTCATTGCCAAGGGCTTTTTCGATACCCTGCCGCGTGCCTTGGACGAGGCCGCCACCATCGACGGCGCGACGCGCAGCGATATTTTCTGGAAGATCACGCTGCCGATGTCGGGTCCCATCGTGGCGTACACGGCGTTGACCTCGTTTATCGCGCCGTTTGCGGATTTCATTTTCGTCAGCGTTATTATGAAGGACAATTACGAAAACTACACGGTGGCACTGGGACTGTACCAGATGCTCACCCGCGAAAACCTTTATCACTATTTCACCCGCTTCTGTGCCGGTGCCGTGGTGGTGGCCGTGCCGGTCACGCTGCTGTTTTTGGGAATGCAGCGGTATTACGTCGAAGGTGTCACCGGCGGCGCTGTGAAAGGATGACAATCGGCGGGCAGCACGTGCTGCCCGCCGGTGTTCGTTTAGAAAGAAAGAGCAGGCTCGGATGAGCCTGCTCTTGTTTGTTGCAGTAGCCTGTTATCAGACGATACCCTGAGCCATCATGGCGTCGGCGACCTTCTGGAAGCCGGCGATGTTCGCACCGGCGATCAGGTTGCCTTCCATGCCGTACTCCTTGGCGGCCTCGGACAGGTTCTTGTAGATGTTGACCATGATGCCGTGCAGCTTCTCGTCAACCTCTTCGGCGCTCCAGGACATACGCAGGCTGTTCTGGCTCATTTCCAGAGCGGAAACAGCCACGCCGCCGGCGTTAACAGCCTTGGAGGGGGCGATGATGACGTTGTTCTCCTTCAGGTACTCGACCGCGTCTGCCGTGGTGGGCATGTTTGCGACCTCAACGTAGTACTTGAGGCCGTTAGCGACCATCTTCTTCGCATCCTCGATGCGGACCTCGTTCTGCGTAGCGCAGGGCAGGCAGACGTCCACCTTGACGCCCCACGGCTTCTCGCCGGCGTAGAACTTGGCACCGAACTTGTCGGCGTAATCCTGCACCTTGTCGCGGCCGGAGGAACGCATCTCCAGCATGTAAGCGGCCTTCTCCTCGGTGATGCCGTTCTCGTCGTAGACGTAGCCATCGGGACCGGAGATGGTCAGCACCTTACCGCCGAGCTGGTTGATCTTCAGCACAGCGCCCCAAGCCACGTTACCAAAGCCGGACACCGCAAAGGTCTTGCCCTTGATATCCTCGCCGAAGCTCTTGAGCATCTCCGCGCAGAAATACACAGCGCCGTAGCCGGTGGCCTCGGGACGGATCAGGCTGCCGCCGTAGGGGAT
>JAZNKN010000065.1:0-8357 GCA_045578625.1 Acutalibacteraceae bacterium
CCGCATTTATCAAAATAGTGGCGCAGGTCTGCCGCTGTACGGTTACGGTTATCGGTGAGTGTTTCCACAATAACAGCAATGCCACTGGGGCCGTAGCCCTCATACCGCAGGGCCTCGTAGTTCTCGGCATTGCTTTCGCCGGCGGCCTTTTTGATGATGCGGTCAATGTTATCGTTGGGGACGTTGTTGGCTTTCGCCTTGGCGATGGCATCCTTCAGCTTGGAGTTGGAGGCAGGGTCGGCGCTGCCGCCCTCTTTAACCGCCACTGCGATCTCACGACCCATTTTGGTAAAGATCTTGGCCTTTTGACCGTCGGTCTTTTCCTTCTTACGCTTGATATTGTTCCATTTGGAATGTCCGGACATGGATATGACTTCCCTTCCTTAAAATACAAACATCAGTATAGCACAAATGTTTTTCAGACGCAAGGCTTATTTGTACGGCCTGTTTCTCTTGACATTCTTACAAAATAGGGTACAATTAATAGTGAGAGAGTGCGGATGCTTTGCACGTTTCGATTTCGTAAATTTAAACGAAATGGGTGGATAGTATTATGCATGAAACATTGAAAAAGATCGAAGCTATTGGCATCGTACCGGTCGTTAAGATCGATCGTGCGGAGGATGCTGTGCCGCTGGCACGCGCGCTGATCAATGGCGGTCTGCCGTGCGCCGAGGTCACGTTCCGTACGGACGCGGCGGCGGATGCGATCGCAGCAATGACCAAGGCATTCCCCGATATGCTGGTGGGTGCCGGTACGGTGCTGACTCCGGCTCAGGCGGATGAAGCGGTCGCGGCGGGTGCGAAGTTTATCGTCAGTCCCGGTTTGAATCCGGAGGTCGTTTGTCATTGTGCGGAAAAGGGGTATCCCATCACCCCCGGTGTCTGCACGCCCGGTGAGGTCGAGACCGCGCTGTCCTTTGGTCTGGAGGTCGTCAAGTTTTTCCCGGCAGAAGCGGCCGGCGGTCTGGCTATGATCAAGGCAATGTCCGCTCCCTACGGCAAGCTGAAGTTTATGCCCACCGGCGGTATCAGTGCCAAGAACCTGAACGAGTATCTGGCGTTCCCGAAGATTCTGGCCTGCGGCGGCAGCTGGATGGTCACGGCGGATCTGATCAACGGCGGCAGGTTTGACGAGATCGAGCGTCTGACCCGCGAAGCGGTGTCCACCATGCTGGGCTTTGAGCTGGCGCACGTGGGTATCAACGCGGCGGACGCCGTCGAGGCCGACGGCATTGCCAACGCATTCAGTGCGCTGTTCAATATGACCAAGAAGGAGGACAACAGCTCCACCTTCGTTAATAACATCATTGAGGTCATGAAGACGCCCGGCTACGGTGCTAAGGGCCACATCGCCATCCGCACCAAGTCGATCGACCGCGCTGTGCGGTATCTGGAGAGCAAGGGTGTCACGATGAACCCTGACTCCGCCAAGACCGATGTGGCCGGCAAGCTAAAGGCTATCTATCTGCAGGATGAGATCGGCGGTTTCGCCGTGCATCTGGTGCAGGCATAACATACGAGGAGGAATGTTATCATGGCAAGGATCGTAACCTTCGGTGAACTGATGCTTCGCCTTGCTCCCAACGGCTATTATCGCTTTTTCCAGAACGACCAGATGCAGGCTACCTTCGGCGGCGGCGAAGCCAACGTCGCGGTATCGCTGGCCAACTACGGTATGGACAGCGTTTACGTCACCAAGCTGCCGAAGCATGCTATCGGTCAGGCGGCGGTCGACTCGCTGCGTGCGTTCGGCGTGGACACCTCCAAGGTCGTCCGCGGCGGTGAGCGCGTGGGCATCTATTATCTGGAGAAGGGCGCTTCTCAGCGCGGCTCGGTCTGCATCTATGACCGTGCGCACTCTGCTATCCAGATGGCGGATCCCGAGGATTTTGACTGGGATGCCATCTTTGAGGGCGCGGATTGGTTCCACTTCACCGGTATCACGCCGGCGCTGGGCGCCAACCTCGTCGAGATCTGCCGTCAGGCCTGCCAGGCCGCGAAAGCGCGCGGCGTGAAGATCTCCTGCGACCTGAACTATCGCGGCAAGCTGTGGACGCGCGATGAGGCGCGTGCGGCGATGACCGACCTGTGCCAGTACGTTGACGTCTGCATTTCCAACGAGGAGGATGCCAAGGACGTGTTCGGCATCGAGGCTGAGGGCACCGACATCTACGGTGGCAAGCTGAACCACGAGGGCTACAAGTCCGTGGCGAAGCAGTTGGCCGACAAGTTTGGCTTTGAGAAGGTTGCAATCACCCTGCGCACCTCGTTGTCTGCCAGCGACAACGATTGGGCCGGTATGCTGTACGACGGCGAGAACTATTGTTTCTCCAAGTCCTATCGCCTGCACATCGTGGACCGTGTGGGCGGCGGTGACTCCTTTGGCGGTGGCCTGATCTACGCGCTGTTGAGTGGCAAGTCCACACAGGAGGCCATTGAGTTTGCGGTGGCGGCTTCCGCGCTGAAGCACTCCATTGAGGGCGACTACAACCGCGTCGGCGTTGCCGAGGTGGAAAAGCTCGCCGGCGGTGACGGCTCCGGTCGTGTGCAGCGCTGATCTCTATGATCACAAACGCACCGCGCAGAGTGTTCTGCGCGGTGCGTTTTCGCATCATACAGCGATTTCCGGTTGCAATTCGGTGTGATTTGCGGTATAGTAATAAAAACAAGCAAGTTTGAAAACGGAGAGTGGACAAGATGAAGGCATGGAATCTTCGGCGGGTACTGTGTGTACTGCTGAGTGTGTTTCTGATCGCCGCCTTGGCGACCGGTTGCAAGAAAACCAACGATAAGGATAAGTCGTCCGGCGGCTTGGATGCCGATGCGAAATACTACGCGGATATTGTGATTGAAAATTACGGCACGATCACAGTGCAGCTGTACCAGAACGCGGCGCCCATCACGGTGCAGAACTTCATCGATCTGGCGGAAAGCGGCTTCTATGACGGCCTGACCTTCCACCGCATTATTGAAGGGTTTATGATGCAGGGCGGCGATCCCGGCGGCGACGGTATCAGTGATGAGGATCAGGAGACCATCGTCGGTGAGTTTGCCAGCAACGGCTACAACAACCCCCTTGAGCACGAGCGCGGTGTGATCTCGATGGCGCGTACCAACGATCCCAACAGCGCCAGCTCGCAGTTCTTTATTATGCACGACGATGCCCCGCACCTCGACGGCGACTATGCCGCCTTCGGTAAGGTCGTTTCGGGCATTGAGGTCGTGGACACGGTTTGCGAGACGGTACAGCCCATCGATAGCAACGGAACGATTCTGGCCAGTCAGCAGCCGGTGATCACCACCATCACCATCCGCAAGAAATGATCAGCAGCGGCATCGGGTATTCTCCCGATGCCGCTTTTTGCCATTCGCTTGACAAAGGCTTGCAAGTGGAAAAGAGTTGTGATACAATACCATTACGTGTGCAAGCAGATATCAACGGCCTATCCTATTACGATAAGGAGAAACACGATGAACTGCATTGACAAATTCACAGACATCTACAAACGCGAGCCGGAAGCCATAGCCTTTTGCCCCTACCGCATCTGTCCGGTGGGTGCTCACAGCGACCATCAGCTGGGTAAGGTGACCGGGCTTGCGATCAATAAGGGAATTCAGATCGCCTATGCGCCGAAGCGGAGCGGTATCGTCGAGCTGACGTCGCTGCAGTTTTCCAAGCGGGCGCAGTGGCACGTGCAATCCGTTGCGGCGAAAAAGGAAAACGATTGGGCGGATTATCTACGCGGTGCGACCATCGCGTTGGCGGAGCGGCATATTCTGAAGCTCGGCTTATGCGGTGTGATCGAGGGCAGCCTGCCCATCGGCGGTCTGTCCTCCTCGGCGGCAGTCATTCTGGCGTTTTTGTCCGCACTGTGCAAGGTCAATGGCATCAACTTGACTCCGCACGAAATGATCATGACGGCGCTGTCGGCGGAGAACAACTACGTCGGTGTGGCGTGCGGTAAGTTGGATCAGTCGTGTGAGGTGTACTCCAAAAAGGATCATCTGCTGTATCTGGATACGCAGGATGACAGCTATGAGCTGATCCCGACCAACCCGGCGATGAAGCCGTATCGCATTGCGATCTTCTTTTCCGGTGTGGAGCGTACGCTGGCGGGCAGCAAATTCAATATGCGCGTGGATGAATGCCGCGCCGCGGCGTATTCGCTGATGGCGTATAGCGGCATAGAATACGGCAAGTTCCCCGACGCGGCGTTACGCAAGGTGCCGGTAGAGGTCTATCATCAGTATAAGGACAAGCTTCCCGAAAACTTTGCCAAGCGCGCGGAGCATTGGTATACGGAATACGATCGCGTGCAGCGCGGCGCCGAGGCGTGGCGGCGCGGTGATCTGGAGGAATACGGCCGTCTGTCGTTTGAAAGCGGACGTTCCTCGATCGAGAATTGGGAGACCGGCTCGGACGAGCTGAAAACGCTGTACGAGATCATGACGCGTACCGACGGCATCTACGGCGGTCGCTTCTCGGGTGCGGGCTTCAAGGGCTGCTGTATGGCACTCATCGACCCGGCGTTTGAGGAGAGCATCACTGAAACGGTAACGCGCGAGTATCTTCGGGTGTTTCCGGAACTGAAGGATAAGTTCTCGGTGCATATTTGTGAAAGTGCGGATGGTATTGAATTATGAAATGCTTGATTTTGGCCGCCGGCTATGCAACGCGGTTGTATCCGCTGACAGAGAATTTCCCGAAGCCGTTGCTGGAAGTGCAGGGTAAGCCGATCTTGGATTGGCTGATCGACGATATCGACACGCTGGGTGCGGTGGATGAGTACGTGGTGATCTCCAACCATAAATTTGCGCACCATTTTGACGCGTGGGCAACCACCAAATCACAGAAGGTCACGGTGGTCGATGACGGTACCGACAGCAACGAGACACGCTTAGGTGCTGTTAAGGATATCCAGTTTGCGATCGATACACTGAAGTTGGATGACGATATGCTGGTTATCGCGGGCGACAACCTGCTGGATTTCAGCCTGACAGCGTTCATTGAGTACGCACAGCGCAAGCAGGCGTCGTGCATTATGCGGTATTACGAGCCGTCGCAGCAGAAGCTACTCAAGTGCGGCGTCGTTACGGTGGATGACACCGACCGTATCGTGGAGATGACGGAAAAATCCGCCACACCGGCGACCCACTGGTGCTGTCCGCCGTTTTACTTTTACACGCGCGAGGATGCCAAGCTGGTGCAGGCCGGTATCGATGCCGGTTGCGGCACCGATGCGCCGGGCAGTTATATTGCTTGGCTTTGCAAGCAGACGGCGGTGTATGCGATGGAAATGCCGGGTTCGCGGTATGACATCGGCAATCTGGAGAGCTACGAAGCGGTACAGAAGACCTATACCGGCATTCGGTAAAATAAGAGGGGAGGCGAAGCAGTATGCTGACACAAACGGAACAGTTGTTTTTGGCGCTGCTTCGCGCAGAACTGACGCAGGAAGCGCTGCCGGAGGAAACGGCAGGAACGATCTCCCCCGAGCAATTGCCGGCCTTGTATACGGTGGCACAGCGTCACGATCTGGCGCATCTGTTGACCGGAGCGTTGGAAAAAGCACATTGCTTGGGGCAGGATCCGACCTCGGAGCGATTCCGCAAGGTGCGCTACGCGGCGGTGTACCGCTATGAGCAGATGCGTTATGAGTTAGAAGCGCTCTGCCGTGCGTTGGAGGATGCTGCGATCGATCATCTGCCGCTCAAGGGCGCGGTCATTCGCGAATGGTATCCGGAACCGTGGATGCGCACGAGTTGTGATATTGACATTCTGGTAAAAGAGGCCGATCTCGATCGGGCGACGCAGGTGCTGACCGAGCGGTTGGGATACGAGTATCACCTAAAAAGTTCACACGACGTATCGCTGCTTGCACCGGGCGGACTGCACATTGAACTGCATTACGGCATGGTGGAAGAAAACTGCGCCGGTCAAGCGAACGATGTGCTGAACACGGTGTGGGATACGGCGACAGCCGACGGCCATCATTACCGTATGAACGATGCGATGTTTTACTTTTACCATATCGCCCACATGGCCAAGCACATTGAGGTCGGCGGTTGTGGCGTACGGACCTTTATGGATCTGTGGATCTTAAATCACCGCGTATCGGGCGATGCTGCCGCACGGCGGCAATTGCTGGAGCGGGGAGGGTTGTCCCGCTTTGCCGAGACCGCTTCAAAGCTTGCGGAGCACTGGTTTTCCGGTGCTAAAGCGGATGAATTGGCGCAGTTGTTGGAAGAGTTTATTCTATACGGCGGTGTGTACGGCAACATCGACACGCTGACGGCGGTGCAGCAAAACCGAACAGGCGGACGGTTCAAGTATTTGTTGGAGTTGATATTTCCTTGCTACCGTCACTTAAAATTTCAATATCCGGTGCTGCAAAAGCACGCGTGGCTGTATCCGTTTTGCCTGCTGCATCGGTTCGGCAAAAAAGTGTTTGGTAGTGACCGTAAGCGTGCGGCAAAGAAGCTGCACTGCATCAATGCGGTGGATGACTCGCAGCGGCAAGCAGCAGCGGTGTTGCTCGATGGCTTGGGTTTAACGAATAAAGAGTGACTGCTATTATATATGAGGTGTAAGAATAAGGAGTGTTCACAGTGAAGCCGGAGAACAAAAAGCGTGATACCGAATTTGACAAACAATCCATTCTGAATACCAACAGTGCCAAGATGACGCCGGAGACGGTGGAGATCAGCGAGGAGGAGCGTAAAGCCTCTCGCAAGCAGAAACTGGTCAGCCTGTTTATCTTTTTGGGTGTGGTGCTGTTTCTGGTTGCCGTTTTCGTTTTGGGCGGCATTGTTTCCAATTATCAATATAAGAAGGAACAGGCCGAGAAGGCCGAAGCGGCACGCATTGCTGCGTTGAAGGAGCCGCGCGCAGATACGATCTATATCACGGGCGAGGAGCCGGAGCTGACACCGTATCAGGTGACGTGGTCGGTCGTCAATGCGTATTACAGCAACGAGAACGGCATGCACATCGTTATGAACTTCGCCAACGGTCACGAAACGGTCGTGCCAGTGGAGGAGATCAACGTATGGTTGCATCGCGGTGACGAGCTGGTGGCATCTGGCCGACTCCGCAACATTGTGGATCTGGCTGTCCCGGCTATCGGTGACGTTGACTATTTCTTCTATCTGGACCCCAGTCTGGTTAAGATCGCGGATCTGAAAGAGGATGAGGATCTTACCTGGAACGTTCAGGTGACCTACGATCTGGATGACGAAGCGGAGGCCCTTGCGCTGGAAAAGCGGGAGGATTCCGCGGAGGTTCCGGGCGAAGCGTCGCCGGAGCTTGTGATGGATGAGGTTACCTATGCCGTTACTGAGGCGTATTACACCAACGAAGCCGGTCTGTATGTCACCGTAGCGTTTGCCAACGGTACGGCTGCGGACGTGTCGCTGAAAACGGTGGACGTGGTACTGTACGATACCGCCCAAGACAGCGCAGACGGTGTGATGGCATCGGGTGAGTCCACGGTGGACAAGGTCATTCCGGCGAACGGCACGCTTTCTCATACGTTTTATATCGCACCGGAGGACGTCGTTGTTTCCGCGTTAGCGGAAGGGGTCACTCACGGTTGGGAGATCAATTACACAACGGAGTAAGTGTCGATGGAAAAAGGGCGTCACACGAAACAAAAGCAGCTGATCCTGGACATCCTGCATACCGAGGCGCCGCTGACAGCGATGCAGCTGTACGCTCGCGCGGTAGAGCAGTGCCCCACCTTGGCAAAGTCCACCGTGTATCGCAATCTGGAAACGATGGTACAGCGCGGTGAGCTGTGCCGAGGGTTTCTGGAAAACGGTGAAAGCTTTTTCAGTTTGGTAGGATCGGAGCATCACCACTATATGATCTGCCGCAACTGCAATCGGATGCAGGATCTGCCCGGGTGTCCGATGGAAGCGTTGGGGCAGATCACCGCCGGTTCGGATTTTGTGGCAACAGACCATGTGGTACAGGTGTACGGGTACTGTGGCGACTGTGCTGACAAGTGCATATAGGCAAAAACAACAGCTTTTGCTCATGCAAAGGCTGTTTTTCTGTATGTTTGGTAGGTTTGCGGATTTTTTCAAAAAAACCCCCAAAAAAGTGTTGACAAAGGGAAAAATGGGTGGTATGATAGCAAAGCTGTCTCGGAACGGGGCAGCACGGGACCTTGAAAATTAAACAATGCAAAGAACAGAATTAACTACCCGTTAATTTACACGGATCACAGATCCGGGCGATGAAGAATCGCAAGACGCGCAAGCGTAAGAAGAGCTAAGACGCTCTGAGAAATGATGGGGTCCGACCGAGAGGTCGGTTCACATACAATTTTTTAGAGAGTTTGATCCTGGCT
>JAZNKN010000066.1:0-18733 GCA_045578625.1 Acutalibacteraceae bacterium
ATCCTCGATTCGCACACCGAAGCTCCCCGCCAAATAGATGCCCGGCTCCACCGTCACCAGATTCCCTGCACGCAGCAAGGACTTACCGGCGCGCGGCGACAACCGCGGCTCTTCGTGGATCTCCACGCCAACGCCGTGACCGGTGCCGTGGCCGAAGCACGCGCCGTAGCCGGCCTCATCAATGATGCGGCGGGCCGCCGCATCGCCCTCCACACAGGACAACCCCGCACGCAGTACGGCAAGCGACTCCTCCTGCGCACGCAGCACCGTGCCATACACGGCACGCTGCTCGGCGCTCACCGCGCCAAGTGCCACGGTACGGGTCATATCCGAATGGTAGCCGTCCACCACCGCGCCGAAGTCCATAGTAATAAAATCCCCACGACAGATCGGTTTATCCGACGGAATGCCGTGCGGCTGCGAACCGTTAGCACCCGACACCACGATAACATCAAACGCCATGCGCTGTGCGCCCTGCCGACGGATATAGAATTCCAGCTCCAGCGCCACCTCGCGCTCGGTAACACCCTCGCGGATGTACGGCAGGATATGGGCAAAGCCGTCCTCGGTCAATGCCTGCGCCTGCTCCACTTTGGCGATCTCCTGCGCGGTCTTGACCGCGCGCAGTTCAGACAGCCAACCGTCCAATTCACTGCTGTCTGACACCGTGATCTCCGGCAACGCCGTCCGCAGCCGCGCCGCCTGCGCCGCCGTGGTGTGTGCCACCTCGATCAGCAGTGTGCGCACGCCGTGCTGACCCAGCAGCGTTTTCAGCTCAGTGGGCAGGCTGTCGATCATACGGCACTGCGCACCGCTCACCGTCTGCTGCGCCAGTTCAATATAGCGAAAATCAGTAAGAAAATACGCCGTTTCCGCCGTCAAAAGGATCCAACTCTCCCCCGAGGGGAAGCCGGTAAGATAGCACAAATGCTGCGGTGCGCCGATCAGCGCCGCCGTAGCCGACGGCAGCCGCTTGCCCAGCGCCTCTAACCGTTCCGTCATACTGCCACCTCACCGCGATACAGCGCCTGCAGGGTAGCGGCATCCTCGGCCTGCGTACCGTCGGATTCGCAGATAAAGGTGGGCGTCATCCCCCGCTCGCGGATGAGCTTCATCAGCGGCGCAGGCTCCGGCCCAAACACGGCATCCTCAAAGGTCAGATGGCGCTTTTCCCCGCCCTTGGTGTATTCGATCTTGGAAAAATGCGCGTGGAATATCGCGGCACGCTCCGCGCCCAAGTCGTTGTGCAAGCGATCCAGTACCGCAGCAAACGCCTCCTCGGTGTTTAAGCCGCCGAGCGTGCGGCTGTTAAGATGCCCGAAATCCACGCACGGCAAAAACCTCTCGTCGATACCGCAGAAAGTCAGCACCTCGTCCAGATCACCCAACTGATTGATCTTGCCCATCGTTTCGGGGCAGATGCGCACCTGAGACAACCCCTCGTCGTCCAGTGCCTTCTGCGCACGGCGCAGCGTCTCCGAAGCGAGCGCGGTCGCCTCTGCGCGGGACAGGCCACCCAGACCGCCCGGATGCACCACGATGCGCTCGCCGCCCATCTGCGTGACGGCGCGAGCGCTCTCCAAAATATAGCGAATGGAATTGTCCCGCTTTTCCGGCTCAGCCGAGGCAAGCGAAATGAAATACGGCGCGTGAAGTGACATTTGAATGCCGTACTGATCCGCTTCATCGGCCATCGCTCGGGCGGTCTCCTCCGTCACGCGTACACCGCGGCCGCACTGATATTCATAAGCGGTCAGCCCCAACGTATGGAGCCACGCCGGCGCCTGCAACGTCGCTTTGTTGCCGGCCGCGTAAAACGAGTCGCTGTTACCGGCTGGACCGAACCGTGCGATCATGCCCGTCCCTCCTTTTTGAGAAGCCACCGACGGATGGGCTTTTCCCACCGCCGACGCAGCTTGAGAAACGGCTTTTCGTTGTCCGTACGGATAGGCTCAAGCAGGAAGCAGGACACCCCGCTGACTTTCGTTCCCAGCCAATCGGTAAAGATCTGATCGCCCACCGCCGCGCATTGCGAAAGCGGCAGACCGACGCGCCGAGCGGCACGCCAAAAGCCAAGCGGAGACGGTTTGCAGGAAAGCGAAATATGACGCAGCCCCAACCGTTCGGCAAACGGAGCAACGCGGCGGTCCAACGCGTTAGAGACTACCGTCAGTGCAATGCCCGCCTGCTTCATCATTTCCAGCCACGCCGCAACGCCGTCAGCCAATTCCTGACTGCCGTAGGTGGTGAGGGTATTGTCCACATCCAAGAGCAGCCCGCGGATGCCGCGTTGCTCCAGATCCTCCGGTGTGATCTCGACCGCACGTCGATAGCACCAAGTTTTTCCCATAACGATCTCCTTCCTGCAGATAAACAAAAAACGGGCTTCCGCCCGTTTTGTTGTTATTTGAACTTTCTCTTACGAGCAGCCTCGGACTTCTTCTTGCGACGTACGGAAGGCTTCTCATAATGCTCACGCTTGCGTACCTCAGCGAGGACACCGGAGCGAGCGCAGGACTTCTTCCAACGGCGCAGCGCGCTGTCCAGAGATTCGTTCTCTTTGACTTTGACCTCTGACATTCTTATTCCCTCCCTCCGCCTGATAGCAGGGGTTTTTCGTTTCGTATAGTCACAACGATACTTATTGAGTATACAACAGATTTTTGTCGTCGTCAAGTCCTTTATCAAAATTTCCTGCAAAAGTCAAAATGCAGTGTGCAAAAGGCAAAAAAAGCCGCTGCGAAACGCAGCGGCTTTTGATCGTTTATCAGGGCTTGACGACCAG
Organism: Acutalibacteraceae bacterium; assembly: GCA_045578625.1. Classification (GTDB taxonomy): domain Bacteria; phylum Bacillota; class Clostridia; order Oscillospirales; family Acutalibacteraceae; genus RGIG3009. Next base: position 2,786 of record JAZNKN010000066.1, read on the forward strand.
ATTGACCAGCTTGCCGGGTACATACAGTTCCTTGACAAGCTGCTTACCCTCCAGCTCGGGGGCAACACGATCCTGCGCCTTGGCCAACGCAATGACCGCGGTGGCCTCGTCGTTGACGCCCACCACGATGCGGGTGCGGATCTTGCCGTTGACCTGCACCGCGATCTCCACGGTGTCCTCAACACACTTGGCAGGGTCGAACTCCGGCCACGGCGTATACGCCAGCTCCTCAGTGTTGCCGAGTATCTCCCACAGTTCCTCCGTCATGTGCGGAGCAAAGGGATTGAGTAGCTGTACCAGCACCGCGTACTCGGCACGGTTCGCACCACCGGCGGCACTGAAGTCGTTGAGCAGTGCCATCATCGCCGCAATGGCGGTGTTAAACTTGAGGTTCTCAATATCCTCGCCCACCTTGCGGATGGTCTTGTGGATCGCCGTCTCCATCTCGGGACGGATGGTATCACCGGGCAGCAGCTTTTCGGATACTGCCCATACGCGCTCCAGGAAGCGGCGCACACCGCGGATGCTGTCGCTCGACCACGGAGCAGCCTTCTCAAAGTCACCGATGAACATTTCGTACATACGCAACGTGTCGGCGCCGTATTCGTTGACAATGTCGTCGGGGTTGACGACGTTACCGCGGGACTTCGACATCTTCTCGCCGTTTTCGCCGAGGATCATACCGTGGCTGGTACGCTTGGCATACGGCTCGGCGGTCGGCACGACACCGATATCATACAGGAACTTGTGCCAGAAACGGCTGTACAGCAGGTGCAGTGTGGTATGCTCCATACCGCCGTTGTACCAGTTGACCGGCGTCCAGTATTTCAGCGCCTCGGGAGAGGCCAACGCCTTGTCGTTGTGCGGATCGCAATACCGCAGGAAGTACCAGGACGAGCCCGCCCACTGCGGCATAGTATCGGTCTCGCGCTTCGCCGGCGCACCGCACTTCGGGCAGGTGGTGTTGACCCACTCATCCATCGCGGCCAGCGGCGATTCGCCGTTGTCGGTCGGCTCGTAGCTGTCTACCATCGGCAAACGGACGGGCAGCTGTTCCTCCGGCACCGCCACCTGACCGCAATGCGGGCAGTGGACGATCGGGATCGGCTCGCCCCAATAGCGCTGGCGGGAGAATACCCAGTCACGCAGCTTGTAATTGACCTTCGGCTCACCGATGCCCTGCTTCGCCAGGAACTCGATGATCGCGACCTTGGCCTCCTCGACCGACATACCATCGAGGAATCCGGAGTTTACCATCACGCCGGTGGCGCAATCGGTAAAGGCCTCCTTCTCCACGTCGCCGCCCTGCACCACTTCGATGATGGGCAGATCAAACTTGCGGGCAAATTCCCAGTCGCGCGTGTCGTGTGCCGGCACCGCCATGATCGCGCCGGTACCGTAGGACACCAGCACGTAATCCGACAGGAAGATCGGGATCTCGGTGTTGTTCACCGGATTGATGGCCTTGATACCCTGCAGGCAAACGCCGGTCTTGTCCTTAGCGACCTCGGTACGCTCAAAATCGGACTTGCGGGATGCGGCCTCCTGATAGGCGTGAACCTCGTCCGCGTTACCGAGCAGGCCTTTTTCCAGCCAGCTATGTACCAGCGGATGCTCCGGCGAAACGACCATATAGGTCGCGCCAAACAGCGTGTCGGGACGGGTGGTATAGATCTCCACCGGATCGCCGACAGTGGTGGAAAACGTTGCCTGTGCGCCGGTAGAACGGCCGATCCAGTTGATCTGCTGCGCGCGCACGCGCTCGGGATAATCCACCAGATCGAGATCGTCGATCAAACGCTGCGCATAGGCGGTGATCTTCAGCATCCACTGGCTCTTGACCTTGTGGACGACCTCGCCGCCGCAACGCTCACATACACCGCCGACGACTTCCTCGTTCGCCAACACGCACTTGCAGGAGGTACACCAGTTGACCGCCATTTCCTTCTTGTACGCCAGGCCCTTCTTGAAGAGCTGCAGGAAGATCCACTGCGTCCACTTGTAGTAATCGGGATCGGTGGTGTTGATCTCGCGCGTCCAGTCAAAGGACAAGCCCAGACTCTGCAGCTGTGCCTTGAAGCGCGCCACGTTATTCTGCGTTACCACCTCGGGATGGATGTGGTTCTTAATAGCAAAGTTCTCGGTGGGCAGACCGAAAGCGTCCCAACCCATGGGATACAGCACGTTGTAGCCCTGCATACGGCGCTTGCGCGATACCACGTCCAGCGCGGTGTAGGAACGCGGATGTCCCACATGCAAGCCCTGACCGGACGGATATGGGAACTCCACCAGCGCGAAATACGCCGGCTTGCTCTGATCATCGGAGGCCGCAAAGGTGTTCTCCGTTTCCCATTTGGTCTGCCATTTTTTCTCAATGACAGCCGAATCAAACTTTTTCATTGATCTTCAACCTCCAAAAACTCTGCTGTATCCAGAGCAGCGGCATCCTGCCACAACCGCTCCAGATCATAAAATTCACGCGAACTGTCCAAAAAAACGTGCAGCACCACACTGCCAAAGTCTAACACCGTCCACAGCGCCGTGGCATAGCCCTCGGTACGCAGTGGATGCACGTCTTGCTTCGCCAGATCCACCTCAACGTAATCGATGAGTGCGCGGACCTGCGTGGTACTCGTGCCGGATGCGATGATAAACCGATCGGCCAGCGACGTGACCTGACTGACGTCCAGCACCCGAATGTCCTGCGCCTTGTGTTTATCCAGCGATGTAACGATGGTTTTTGTCAACTCATGGATCGTCATACGTTCTTCGTTACTCCTCGGTATCGTCCGCAGGCTCGGTCGTGTCGGCATCGTCTGCCGCCGGCTCGTTCAGACCGGTCTGGGTCACGGCGATCTCGGACAGTACCTGCTTGCGGGTGTCCGTCTCCTCATCCGATGCCAGCTCCACGATCTGAATATCCGCCTCGGTCGCTTTGTTGTCATACATGTGGAAATCCGTATTCAGCAGCTCCACCAACGCAGCGCGGTGGATGCTGTAATAGGTCGTCGATTCGTGCGTCGCGGCCTGACCGGGGAGCAGCTGCGCCGTGATGCTCGACGGCTTGATCGCCGACAGCGTACGGATCAGCGTCACCGTCTGTGCGGTGCTGGCCTTGTCGTACTTGGTGGTCTCCGTGTTGTACAAACCGAAAAACACCCGACTGCTGCCGCCCATCACGTTGCCGATGGACTGCGTGGTGAGTTCTTCCTCAGTCTGCGCCGCCAACCGCTGAAACACCGCCAAGAACACCTTGCGCTGACGAACCAGACGGTCCAGATCACCGGCCACGCCCTTGGTCTCCAGCTTCAGCGCGTATTCCAACGCACCGGCGCCGTCCAACGTGCGAATACCGTCGCGGTATTCGATCTCGCCCAGCGTCTGCGCCTTTTCCAACTCTACGTCAATGCCGCCGAGGTTGTCTACCAGATCCACAAAGGCATCCTGAGAAAAGTAGAAATACCCATCCACCGGCAGCGACAGCTTGTTAAACACCGAGCCGACGTCGTACACGGACGAGCCTTCCTTTTCGCTCACCTGATGACCGGCCTCACGGCAGGTCTTGACGCTGTCCGCGGGGATCTGCTTCTGCTCGGTATCGCACCACGGCTTCGGCGCGGGATTGGCCCATAGCTGGCCGGTCTTATCCACGACCCACTGGGCATCCGTACCGAGATAGGTATCCTGCGGCACTTCCAGAATATTCAGCGTTTTCTTAGTCTTATCGTAGCACACGATGGACAGGTGCGCCATCGGGTCGTTTTCCATATCCTCGCCTAACACGCCAAAGACGTAGTACGCCACCTTGTCCTGCAGCGCTTCCGGCGTGATGTTCAGCTTGTTGACCAACGACTCATGCTGATCCTTGATCTGCGTCGTGTTGTTTATCATCGAGATCATCACCATGATAAACACGCCGACCAACACCACAAACACCGCCAGAGAGATCGCCAGAATAAGCTTGGCCTTACTCTTTTTTCTGCGGGTGGGAGTCTTTCTGCTGCGGGTATCCTTAGCCATGTGCGCCACCGTTCCTTTCTTTGTAGTGTTCATAGCAGGCGAGCGTGTCCGGATGCACCGGCAGCGACCGCTCGCGCAGATCGTCGATCGTGTATTTCAGGGCATACCGCATTGCCTCGTCGATGCTCCGCTCGGTCAGCTCGCGCATCACGTCCACGTCGGGATACTCCCGATCGGCCGAGGTAAAGTCCGCCAGATACAGGATGATCTCCTGCAGGCTCATTCCGGCACGCCCGGTGGTATGATACCGAATGGGCAGCAGGATATCCGGATCGGTAATGCCCAGAATATGCTCCAGAAACACCGCACCCGCGTGGGCGTGCCACAGCTTGGGCGCCTGCTGTTCCACAGCGTCTAACAGTATACCAAAATCTTTGAAGATTTGCAACTGGGAATCCCCGTCGGTATCCTTCAAAATATCGTGAAGCAGTCCGGCCGTCCGCGCCTTCGCGGGATCGGCGCCGTATTTACGCGCCAGATACTCCGCTTGATCCGCCACCGCCAACGAATGACGGTAACGCTTCGGGGTCAGCCGTCCCCGCAAAATGTCACAGTATTGTTCCTCGGGATCACTGTATGTGCGCTGCGCCGCATACACCTGTCCGGCGTCGATATACGCCGCCACCGTCGGCGGTACCAGACCGTCCAACGGTTCACCGCGTCGCACCCGCTCGCGGATAACGGTGGAGGAAATGCGCGGCGTATCGATATCCTCGATCACACAGCGCGCCCCCTGCGCCTCCAGCTGAGCGGCATGATCCCGCAGCGCCGCCGCCGGCACACCTTCCCGCGGGACGGCGCACAGCGTCGCCAGCGCGGCAATATCGGCAAAGCGATGCCAGCTGCCGAGCGTGAGGAACATATCCGCCCCCACGAACAGAAACAGCTCCGCTTCGGGCATCTGCCGATGCAGCTGCTCCAACGTCAGCACCGTAAAGCTCGCACCGCGGCGGTTGATCTCCAGATCTGAAACCGTCAGTTCCGGATACGGCGCACACGCCAGACGGCACATCTCCAACCGATCAACGGCCGAGGCCATCTCCGTCTTGATCTTGTGCGGCGGCACAAAGGTGGGCATAATGAGGACCCGGTCAAGCGCCAGACGCGCCGCCAGTTCTCTTGCCACCACTAAGTGTCCGTTATGGATCGGATCGAAGGTGCCACCGAACAGAGCGATCCTTTGCCCTGCCTTACCGACGCTCATCGCGCGGCGCGGGGCAGCACGATCTTCGGCTCCTCCGGCGCGGGCCGGTACAGCACGAAGGTGCGGCCGATCACCTGCACCACCGCCGCGTTGGTCGCGGCAGCCAAAGCCTCCGCCGCCTCACGCGCCGTTTCGGGCGCCGTTTCCAGCACCTTGCCCTTGATCAGCTCGCGGGCGGTAAGTGCGTCGTCTGCCTGCTTTACAATGGTATCCGCCATGCCGCCCTTGCCGACGTGGACAATAGGCTCCAGCGTATTTGCCAAACCGCGCAGATACGCGCGCTGTTTACTCGTCATCGTATTCATCCTATCTTGTTTCGTAATGCATCGCGAAACACGCGAAGCGCGTTACCGCGATGACTGATCGCATCTTTTTCTTCCTCGGTCAATTCAGCGACCCGCTTGCCTGCACCCGGTACGCCCGGTGCAACGATAAACAGCGGATCGTAGCCAAAGCCGCGTTCTCCTCGCTCGTCGGTCGCGATGATACCGTACATCTTGCCCTCCGCGGTCAGCGGCTCGCTGCCGTCCGGAAACACACAGCACACCGCGCACACGTACTGCGCACCGCGCTGCTCGGGCGGCAGGCCCTCCAGCTCACCAAGCAGCTTCTTGTTGCGATCCTTATCGGTCGCATCGGGGCCACCGTAGCGAGCGGAATAGATCCCCGGACCGCCGTTCAGCGCATCCACCGTAATACCGGAATCGTCCGCAATGGCCGGCAGTCCGGTAAAGGCACACGCGGACGCCGCCTTGAGATAGGCGTTTTCCGCAAAGGTCGTGCCGGTCTCCTCCACCTCGGGCAGCTCCAGCCCCAGATCGCGGTCGGTGACCGCCTCGATACCGAGCGGCTCTAAAATGCGGGACAGCTCCCCCAGCTTATCCTTGTTATGCGTGGCAATGATATACCGCATCGTTCTCACTCTCCAAACAGACCGTCGGCAAAGGCCTCAGCGTCAAACGGCTGCAGATCGTCGATCCCCTCGCCCACACCGATAAACTTCACCGGTACCTCCAGTTCTTCACGGATGGTCAGCACCACACCGCCGCGCGCCGTGCCGTCCAACTTGGTCAGCACGATGCCGGTGATGCCGGCGACCTGCCGGAACTCACGCGCCTGATTGACCGCATTCTGTCCGGTGGTGGCATCCACCACCAGCAGCACCTCCACCGAGGCCTCCGGCAGCTCACGATCGATGACACGGCGGATCTTGTGCAGCTCATCCATCAGGTTCTTTTTGTTATGCAGACGGCCGGCCGTGTCACAGATCACCACGTCCGCACCGCGCGCCTTGGCGGCAGACAGCGCATCAAACACCACCGCCGCCGGATCGGAGCCCTGACCGTGGCGGATGATATCCACACCGGCGCGCTCCGACCAGATCTCCAGCTGTTCAATGGCCGCGGCACGGAAGGTATCCGCCGCGCCTAAAATCACTTTCTTACCCTGCGCCTTGAGCTGTGCCGCCATCTTGCCGATGGTCGTCGTCTTGCCCACGCCGTTGACACCGATGACCAGCACCACCGACGGCTTGGTGTCCAGGATGAGCTCCTGGCCGCCTTCGAGCATTTCCGCCACCGTTTCCCGCAGCAGACCGCGGATCTCGGTCGGGTCGCTGATGCCGCGCTCCTTGACCATCTCGCGCAGACGCTGACACACCGTCTGTGCGGTCGCCACGCCCACGTCACCTGTTATGAGTATTTCTTCCAGCTCTTCAAATAATTCCTCGTCGATGCGGGTAAACGCATGCAGCATGCTGTTGACCGTACCCATCAACGACTCGCGGGTCTTACGGAGCCCCTCTCCGATCTTGCTGAAAAAGCCCATTTCGGTCTCCTTTCATCAGGGGTTGTCGCCGGTGATACCCAGCTTCGCTTCCACCTCGCTGGCGCGCAGCTCCAGCAGCTTGGAGATGCCCTGCTCCTGCATGGTCACTCCGTACAGGACGTCGGCCTCCTCCATCGTACCGCGGCGGTGCGTAATGACGATAAACTGCGTCTTTTCGCACATCCGGCGCAGATACTGCGCGTAACGGTCCACGTTGACATCGTCCAGTGCCGCTTCGACCTCGTCCAGCATACAGAACGGAGACGGCGTCACTCGCAAGATCGCAAACAACAGGGCGGTCGCGACCAACGCCTTTTCACCGCCGGACAGCGCATCCATATTCAGGATGACCTTGCCGGGCGGCTGTGCGTGCATCTCAATACCGGAATTCAAAATATCGTCCGGATCGGTCAGCACCAGCTCGGCCTTACCACCGCCGAACAGATCGCGGAACACCTCACCGAATTGCACGTTGATCTGGCGGAATCGTTCCAGGAACATCTCGCGCATCTGTACCGTCAGCTCGCCGATGAGCTTGAGCAACTCCTCACGGGAGACCTCCACGTCCTGCACCTGCGTGCTGAGGAACTCATAGCGCTCGCTGACCTCACGGTACTCCTCGATGGCGTCCACGTTAACGCTACCAAGCGCACGGATCTTGTTTTTCAGTTCGGTCAGGCGACGTGTCGCCAGACCCATATCCTCAATGACCGCCGCCTGCTGCTCCGCTTCGCTGCGGGTCAGCTCGTACTCCTCGTACAGACGGCGCAGGATATCCTCGGTCTCCTTCTGGGCAGCGGCGCACTTTTCTTCCAGACGCGCCACCTCCCGGCCGAGCAGCTCACGCTCCTCCAGCTTGCCGCGGTTCTGCTGACGCAGGGTGGTCTGCCGCGCCTCGTCTGCCATACGCTTCTGCTGAAGTGACTGCATCCGTCCCTCCGCATCACGCGCCTGCTCACGCAGATGCGCCGCCTGCTCACGCAGCAACGCTTCCTGCGCGACCAGCTCCTCGCTGCGCTGCCGCAGCTGAGCGATGGTCTCCTGCATCTGCTGTCTGGCGCCGTCCTGATCGGCCTGCCGCGCGCGCAGCTCGGCGATCGCGATCCGGATGCCCTCGATCTCCTTGTGGAAGCCGACCACCGCAAGCTTCTGCTCGCTCATACGCTCGGCCAGCTGCTCGCGCTCGGCGGCCAGCTGCTGACGACCGCCGTCCAGCGTCGCCAGTTCCTTTTCCACGTCTTCCTTTTTCTGCGTCACCGCGACGGTCTGCTCCTCGGCGTCCGTCATACTGCGGCGGCACTCCTCGGCGCGGGCGTTCAGTTCGGTGATCTCGCGCGTTTCCGCCTCGACCGCCGCCACACACGCATCCAACAAGCCCTGCAAGCGGGTCTGCTCGCCCTCCAGACGGATGCTGTCCTCCTGAGCGGTAGTCAGCTCGGCCTGAATGCCGGACAGCTCGGCCTGCACCGCGGCGACCTCCTGCTGCAGACCCTTGAGTGCTTCACGCGCCGCGGTCTCCTTTTCGGCCAGCTTCTTACGCTGTACCTCCAGCTTTTCGATCTCACTACGGCGCGACAGCAGGCCGGCCTCTTTGACGTGAGAGCCACCCGACAGCGAGCCGCCCGCGTTGACGACCTGACCGTCCAACGTCACCACGCGGAACTTGTAGCCGTACTTACGTGCGATCACCACCGCGTAGTCCAGATCCTCCGCCACAGCCACACGGCCGAGCAGATACTTCGCGATCTCCTCGTAATCCTTATCGGTACGCACCAGTTCGGATGCGATACCCACAAAGCCGGGTTCGTCCTTCAGCCCTTTTTCCGTCAGCAGGTTGCCGCGGATGGACGCGATAGGCAGGAACGTCGCCCGACCGTTTTTGGTATCCTTCAAATAGGCGATGCCGCGCTTGGCATCCTCCTCACGATCCACAATGATGTGCTGTGCCGCGCCACCCAAAGCGGTCTCGATGGCCAGTGCGTAGTCACCGTCGGTGTGGATCAGCCGCGACACCGGACCGCGCACGCCGCGCAGCTCGCCGCGCTGCGCCTGCTTGGCCACGATACGCACACTGTGCGAGAAGCCCTCCAGGTTGCGCTCCATTTCCTCCAACAAGTGGATACGGCGCTGCTTCTCCTCCACGTCCAGACCCAGACGGTCGGCTTCCTGCCGCGCCGTCTCCAGACGTGCGGTGCGGCTGTTCAGCCGCATCTCATAGCCGCGCGCCGCATTCTGCAGCTGTGCAATGGTCTCGGTCTGCTTCTCGTAATCGGCACGGCACGCCTCCAGCTCGCCGCGCAGCGTCTGGCGCTGCTCGGTCTGCCCCGCCAGTGACGCGGTCAGCTGCGATACCCGCAGCGTGATCTCGGACAGCGACGACTCACCGGTAACGGCGCGCACGCGGATATCCGACAGCTCCGCCGCAAAGGCCGCCGCCTGCCGATTGAGCTCCTCCATACGGCCGGAAACTTCCTCGTTGCTCTGCAGCAGCGTCTCCCATTCCTCGGCCAAAGCGACCTGCTGCCGCTCGGCCTCAGCGATCTGCTCCTGCTTCGCCGCGATCTCTGCCTCGCGCTCAGCGACCGTTTCCTCCAACTGCTGATGTCCCAGCGCTGCCTGCTCGCTCTCGCCGCGGATACGCTCGATGTTCTCCTCGTTGTGCTCACGGTCGTTGCGCACCAGATCGGCGTTACCGTCGCAACGGACCGCCTCCTCCTCGTTGTGCGCCACTTCACCGCGCAGCGTTTCCAGTTCGACCTCCAGCTGACGCGCGGCCTCGACCAACGCTTCCAGCTCGCGCTCGGTCTCGTCCATCGCCTCACCGGCGGTATCGTACTGCGTACGCGCCAACTCCAAGCGCGAATCCAACTCACGCAGTGTCTCGCGGGAACGGTCGATGGTCTTAAGCCACACGCCGATCTCGAGACCCTTTTTCTCCTGCGCGTATTCCAAATACTTCTTCGCCTTTTCCGACTGCGTTTTCAGCGGCCCAACGCGCTCCTCCAACTCCTGCAGGATATCACGCAGACGCAGCAGATTTTCCTCGGCAGCCTTGAGACGGCGCTCCGCCTCGTTTTTGCGATAGCGGTATTTGGCAATACCGGCGGCCTCCTCAAAGATCTCACGGCGCTCGTCGGAACGCGAAGCCACGATATCGTCGATACGTCCCTGACCGATGATGGAATAGCCGTCACGGCCCAGACCGGTATCCATAAACAGCAGCTGCACGTCCTTCAGACGCACCGTTGCGTTGTTCAGCAAATATTCACTCTCACCCGAACGGTAGTACCGCCGCGTGACCTTCACGTCATCCGCGTCGAAATCCAGCACCCGACCGCGGTTGTCGATGATAAGCGACACTTCGGCAAACCCCACCGCCTTACGCTGCGAGGTACCGTTAAAAATGACGTCCTCCATCTTAGAGCCGCGCAGCGTCTTACTGGACTGCTCGCCCAGCACCCACCGCACCGCATCGCTGATATTGGATTTACCGCTGCCGTTCGGGCCGACCACCGCGGTGATCCCGCTGCCGAACGACAACGTCGTCTTATCCGGAAAGGACTTAAAGCCCTGTATTTCCAATGATTTCAGAATCATATCGTCACGTCCCCTGTCCGACGATGCTCGTCAGATTATCCGTCATAGCCCATCAACTTGAGCGCTTCGCGCGCCGCCTGCTGTTCGGCCTCTTTCTTACTGCGGCCTCTGCCGGTGCCGATCACGTTGGAGTTGAGATGCACCTCCACGGCAAACTGCTTGTTGTGATCGGGTCCCGATTCACCCACCAACAAATAGGTGAGCTGCTCCTCGGGGTTTTGCTGTATGATCTCCTGCAGCGCGGTCTTGTAATCCTTGAACTGCGGCCGTCGCTGCTGCGACAGTTCTTCTTTGATATACGGCAGAATGAACGCCTCCGCCGGCTCCAGACCGCCATCCAGATAGATGGCGGCGATCACGGCTTCAAACGCATCCGCCAGGATCGACGGCCGATCCGCACCGCCGCCGCGCAGCTCGCCGCGCCCCAGCAGCAGGCAATCGCCCAACCCCAGCTTGCGGGCATAGGAGCTCAGCGCCTTTTCACACACCAGCGACGCACGCAGGCGTGTCAGCTCGCCCTCCTGCCCGGAGCCGTGGCGGAACAGATATCCGGCGGTGATGAAACCCAACACCGAATCTCCCAGAAACTCCAGACGCTCGTTGCTTTTGAGACCACGATTGCCCTCGTTGGCATAGGAGGAATGGGTCAGTGCGTTTTCCAGCAGCATCGGCTCACGAAAGGTATAGCCGATGCGCTCCATCATCACGCGTGTGGTCGTTTTCATTCCGTCACCCCATTCGGTCTTCGATAAATCCTACCAGATCCTCCACCGTGTCAAACGGCGGCAGCTCGTCCGGCATTGCCGCCGGCACGTACATCTCCCACAAGAGTATTGCCAGATCGCAGCGCTCGTCGTCGGTGATGTTCAAGTCATCCAGCGACGCCGCCATCGTCACGTCCTCGGCATCACAGCCGAAACGGTCAGTCAGCAGACGCGTCAGTTGCTGCAGCACCATTCGCGGTGGTCTCTCCCTTCTGTAATTGCGCCGAGATCTTCTCGATCACACCGGCGCGAGCAAACTCCGCCGCCACGCGAACGGCATTCTGGATCGCCAGCGCCTTGGAGTTGCCGTGTGCCTTGATGATCGGCTTTGCCACACCCAGCAGCGGCGCACCGCCGTGCTCCGAGGTGGACATCTTCTTTTTCAGCCCGTTGATGCCCGATTTCACGAGCAGCGCGCTGATCTTGGTGATGATATTCTTGTAAAAAATACCCTTGAGGAAGCCGAGCATCATATTCGCCGTGCCCTCAATACCCTTGAGAAGCACATTGCCGGAAAAGCCATCCGTCACGACCACGTCCGCCACGCCGTCCGGCACGTCACGTGCCTCGACATTGCCGATGAAGTTCAGACCGCTGTCCTTGAGCAGCGCATACGTCTCGTGCTGCAACTCGCCACCCTTATGTTCCTCCGTACCGACGTTCAGCAGACCCACCGTCGCCGGCTCACCGTCATTGAACAGGTGCGTCATATACAGACTGCCCATCTGCGCAAATTGCAGCAGCATTTCGGGACGGCAATCCGCGTTAGCACCGGAATCCAGCAGCATATACGGCTTCTCGCGCTTGCCGGCCGGCATGATCGCCGCCAGCGCCGCGCGGGAGATGCCCTTGATGCGCTTGACGATAAAGGTACCGCCCATCAGCAGCGCACCGGTGCTGCCCGCCGAAACGAACGCGTCACCACCGCCCTCCGCCAGCAGACGCAGGCCGACCGCCATGGAGCAATCCTTATGTTCGCGCAAAATGGTCTTCGGAATATCGTTCATACCGATCACGTCGGTCGCGTGGACGATCTCCACGCGGTCGAGAGACAGCTCCTGCTCCGCGGCAATGCGGCGGATCTCCTCCTCGTTACCGGTCAGCACGATGTCCACGTCATACGCGTCACGCGCCTGAACCGCGCCCTTAATGACCTCCAACGGCGCATTATCGCCGCCGTAAGCGTCTACGATGATCTTCATACCTCTACCTCCTCTAATGCCGTCAGCGCACGCTGCGCCAGTGCCGCGTACCGCTGCCGTTTGTCACGGATCTGCTCGGACAGCGGCGGCAGCACGCCGAAATTCGCCCCCATGGGCTGAAACTCCTTCACAGATGTATCGCTGATATGATGAGACAACGCACCCATCATCGTCTCGGGCGGCAACACCAGCGGCGGCTGACCTCGCAGCGCCCGCACAGCGTTTTTACCGGCCAGAATACCGGATGCCGCCGATTCCATATACCCTTCCACACCGGTCATTTGTCCGGCGAAGAAGAGATGCGGCAGCGCCTTGCAGCGGAAATCTCCCGTCAATAGGCGCGGCGAATCCAAAAAGGTGTTGCGGTGCATTACACCGTACCGTACGAATTCCGCGTTGCCCAACCCGGGGATCATAGAAAACACTCGCTTTTGCTCCGCGAATTTCAGGTTGGTCTGGAAGCCCACCAGATTGTACAGCGTGCCGGACGCATTTTCCGTCCGCAGTTGCAGCACCGCCCACGGACGGTGACCGGTGCGGGGGTCACGCAGACCCACCGGCTTCATCGGGCCGAAGCGGATGGCGTCCGTTCCGCGGCTCGCCAACACCTCGATCGGCATACAGCCCTCGTAGACCTTGGGCTTGTCAAACTCATGCAGCAGCGCCCGCTCGGCGTTGACGAGCGCCTCGTGAAACGTCTCGTATTCCGCCTTGTTCATCGGGCAGTTGATATAATCGCCCTCGCCGCTTTCCTCGCGGTCGTACCGCGAAGCACGAAACGCAACCGACATATCCACACTGTCCGCCGTCACAATGGGAGCGGCGGCATCGTAAAAGCTCAAGCCGTCGCCGAACCGTCGCGCGATATCGTCGGCCAGTGCGTCCGATGTCAGCGGGCCGGTGGCCACCACCGTCAACCCTTCCTCAGGCAATGCCGTAACCTCGCGATGCTCCACCGTAATGAGCGGATGCTCGGTGATGCGCTGTGTCACGCCGGCGGAGAACCGATCCCGATCCACTGCCAACGCGCCGCCGGCAGGGACGGAACAGCCCCGCGCCACGGCGACACACACCGACCCCAGACGCGCCATTTCCTCTTTCAAAAGCCCCGCCGCGCTTTCCAGACGTGCCGCCTTGAGCGAGTTGGAACAGACCAGCTCGGCTAACGCCGGCTCGTGGTGCGCAGGGGTGTATTTGTGCGGCTTCATTTCGACAAGCGTGACCGCTACACCGGCGTTGGCGATCGCCCAAGCGGCTTCACAGCCCGCCAGACCGCCGCCCAGCACGGTGATATGCTCACTCATCGGACTTCCCCCGACCGGCCTTTTCATAGCCGCAGCCCTCGGTCAGGCACTCTACGCCCGCACTGCGGCCTTTTTTGCGGAACAGGGTCTTGCCGCAGTTGGGGCAGACCTGTGCCGTCGGCTCGTTCCAGGTCACAAAATCACACTTGGGATACTTCTCGCAGCCGTAGAACACGCGGCCGCGCTTGGACTTCTTCGCCACCACCGCGCCGCCGCACTTGGGGCAAACGCCGGCGGTCTTGTTCATCAGCGGTTTGGCGTTCTTGCACTCCGGATACCCGGGGCACGCCAAGAACTTGCCAAAGCGACCGCTCTTGATGACCATGTGGCGACCGCACTTTTCACAGATCTCCTCGGTCTCCTCCTCCGGCACCTGAATACGCTCGCCGGACAGCGTTTCCTCCGCCTTGGCCAACGTCTGCGCAAAGCCGTCGTAGAAGGTGTGCAGCATCTGGATCCAATCGCAATCACCGGACTCCACCTCGTCGAGCTGACGCTCCATGTTGGCGGTAAATTCGGTGTCCACGACCTCGGGGAACTGATCCTTCATCAGCTGCGTGGTCACTTCGCCCAGTGCCGTCGGCTTGAGCGACTTGCCCTCGCGTTCGATGTATTCCCGCGTCAAAATGGTGCTGATGGTCGGCGCATAGGTGGACGGACGGCCGATGCCGTTCTCCTCCAACGCCTTGATGAGTGTGGCTTCGGTATAGCGCGCCGGCGGCTGCGTGAAATGCTGCGCACTCTGCAGTTCGTTCAGTGTCAGCACGTCGCCCTCGTTCAGCAACGGAAGCGCGCCACCGTCCTCGTCCTCCTCGTCACGGCTCTCCGTGTACAGCGTGGTATAGCCGTCAAACCGTACGGTGTAACCGGAGGCGCGGAACACGTACTTGCCGGCGGTGATATCCGCCTGACAGGTATCCTGCACGCAGTTTGCCATCAGGCTGGCAATGAAGCGCTCCCACACCAGCTTGTACAAACGGTATTGGTCGTTCGTCAAATATTGCTTGACCTTATCCGGAGACAGCGACGGTACCGAGGGGCGGATGGCCTCATGGGCATCCTGCGCGCCCTTGCGGGACTTGTAGTGCCGCGCCTTTTCGGGCAAATACTGTTCGCCGTAGCGCTGACGGATGTATTCGTTACCGTCGCGACGGGCATCCTCGGAGATGCGCAGCGAGTCGGTACGCATATAGGTGATAAGACCCATCGCGCCAAGCTCACCCAGCTCCACACCTTCGTACAGCTCCTGCGCCGCTTTCATCGTGCGCTTGGAGGAGAAGCCTAGTTTGCGGCTGGCCTCCTGCTGCATCGTTGAGGTGATAAAGGGCGGCGCAGGCGACACCTTGCGCACACCACGCTTGACCGCGGCCACGGTAAAGGTCTCGGGGCGGATCTCCGCCAGAATGGCGTCGGCCTGCTCCTTGTCGCGGATCTTCAACTTGCTCTTACCGGCACTGTACAGTCGCGCGGTAAAGGGCTTCTCTCCACCTGCTGCAGACAGCAGTGCGTCGATAGTCCAGTATTCCTCGCTGACAAACGCGCGGATCTCGTTTTCGCGATCCACCACGATGCTGACCGCCGCCGATTGCACACGGCCAGCCGACAGACCCTTGCGGATCTTTTTCCACAAGAACGGACTCAGCTGATAGCCCACCAGACGGTCCAGTGCGCGGCGCGCCTGCTGTGCGTTGACAAGATCCATATCCACCTTGCGGGGAGATCGCATGCCCTGCTGCACGCCGCTTTTGGTGATCTCGTTAAAGGTCACGCGGTTTTTCTCATCGAGGTCCACCTTCAGCATCTGCGCCAGATGCCAGGAGATCGCCTCACCCTCGCGGTCCGGGTCGGTCGCGAGAATGACGCCGCTGCTCTGTGCCGCCAGCTCCTTGAGTCGACGGATCAGCGCCGATTTACCGGCAATATCCACGTAGCGCAGCTTAAAATCCTTCTTAACATCCACACCCAGCAGGCTTTTGGGCAGATCACGGATGTGCCCCATGGAGGCGACGACCTCGTAACCGGCACCCAGG